>SFEP01000023.1 GCA_004557185.1 Bacteroidales bacterium | reverse complement strand
GAAGATTTCATGTTTCAATTGACCAAGGACGAATGTTTAGGGTCGCAATTTGCGACCTTAAACGAAGGACCCTCGCAATTTCCATATTTCCCCGCGAGCCGGCCCTGCGGCGGGTTCTCTTTAACCCTCACTAACACGGCATGCCCCATCCGCCCTTACTACGTGACGAAATTTCAGAAAATCAATGCGAATACGTTGATTTCAGAAAATCAATGCAAATACGTTGATTTCAGAAAATCAATGCAAATACGTTGATTTCAGAAAATCAATGCAAACACGTTGATTTCAGAAAATCAATGCAAATACGCTGATTTCGGAAAATCAATGCAAACACGTTGATTTCAGAAAATCAATGCAAATACGTTGATTTCGGAAAATCAATGCAAATACGTTGATTTTTCAAGGAGAAATATGTTACTTTGCAGTCAACTGACCGCTTGGAGGTGCCAGGAGCAGGCGCAACCAGCCTTAGCGGGTAGGTTCGTGCCACACAAACAACTACACATTTATGGAATACAAAGGTGTTATCACGGGAGACATAGTGGACTCCACAACCATCCCGATGGAGAAACGTGCAGCCCTGCTCACATGCATGTCATCCATACTGGAAGAAGTACAGGAAACGTACGCTCTGACCTTTGAATTTTTCAGAGGAGACAGCATACAGGTGGTGGTGGAGGAAGCAGCGCACGCCCTGAGCGTAGCCCTGCTGTTCAGAGCCGGACTGCGTAGCCGTTCGGAGGCGACCGTAGGGAAAACCTGCGACGTACGTCTGGCTGTGGGCATTGGCACCATTGAATTTGCTGCTGGCCAGGTGGCCATCTCCGACGGTGAAGCCTTTCGCCTGTCGGGACGCGAACTTGACAACATGGGCAAGAGCACACTGGCCCTGGCCACGCCTTGGGAGGATGTGAACGATGAGTTTGCTGTGACACTGCCTTTTGCAGCCGACGTGGCATCGGGCTGGACACCCAAGCAGGCCAACGCCCTCTTCTATACCCTGCTCAAGCCGTGGAGCCGCAAGGAGCTGGCGGCGGCGCTGGGCATGTCGCCACAGAGCGTAAGCAGCCTGCTCATGCTGGCCAAAGAGCGCGCCGTGAGCAAGATGCTGCAGCGTTTCCATTCACTTGTTCAATCGAAAACCCACTGACATGTACACACTGCTCCAACTGCTGCTGGCGCATATTCTCGCCGACTTCTTCCTGCAGAACAAGAAAATGGTCAATGCCAAACGGGGTAAGGGGGCACGCCGCTGGGCTGCGCTCGCCGGCCACAGCTTGCTACACGCCATCACGGCTTATGTGCTGGTGGGCGAATGGCATAGCTGGCAAATTCCCGCTGTGCTGTTCTCCACTCACTTCGTCATCGACAGTGGCAAGAGCCGCATTGGCCGCGACAGCCTCGGCATTTTCCTGAAAGACCAATGCTTGCACCTCATGGTGGTCGTGGGACTGTGGCTGTGGCTCATGCCTGGCAATCTAAGAGAGTCGCTCTCACTTGTGACCGACATGCTGCCCAGCAACTGCCTGCCCATCGTCGTGGCCTACGCACTCATGCTGCGTCCCACCGCCATCTTACTGGCTCTCATCCTCAAACGCTGGCAGCTGGGAAATATGACAGCGGGCAGCCTGCCCGAAGCCGGCAAATGGATAGGCTATCTGGAACGCATGATGACGCTGACCTTTGTGCTTACAGGGCACATAGAAGGGGTGGGCTTTCTGCTGGCCGCAAAGTCAGTGTTCCGCTTCGGAGACTTGAAGGAGGCCAAGGACATTAAAACAACGGAGTACGTGATGATCGGCACGATGTGGAGTTTCGCCATTGCCATAGCCGCGGGCCTGCTCGTGAGCTGAACACGCACGGCATATCCCCCATAAGAAAATAAAAATAAAAAGCAAGCAATCCGCTTTCCCCTGAGAGGAAGAACGGATTGCTTGTGTTTTTTAGCGTTCAGCGAAGAAGCGCGTGTCGAAATCAGATGACGCGCTGCAGGGTGTAGGCTACGCCGCCGATGGTGGCCACGAGCTGGTTGTTGCTGTTGACACCGAGGGTGATGACGCTGCCGTCGTCGAGGGTGACGGTGCCCTCGCCTGTGGTGAAGTCGAAGGCGTAGGTGGCTATCTGCTCGTCGGCGCCGAAGCGGTAGAGGCACTGGTCGCTCTCGTTGTCGAAGAAGAAGTAGACCTGCTCGTCGGTGGTCACCCACTCGCTGCCGTCGATGCGGAAGCCCTTGGTGGCGTCGGCGTTGCCGTAGACTATGCGGCTGAGTGACTCACCGCTCGACGTGGCCAAGACGAGGCATACCTGCACCTGCATCTCGCCGTTGTGCAGACGGCTCATGTAGACACGCATGGGGCGGCCGAAGGCGGAGTTATCGAAATTGGCGGTGGTCATGCCGCATTGAGGGTCGTACACGCAGTTGGTGGTGACGTGGGCGAATGCCATGCCACTCTCCACGTCGATGATGGAGACGTGGCACACGGTGTCGCCCTCGGCGTTGAGCGAGAGGCCCACGTTGAAGGCGAGCGACTCGTCGTTGGTGCTATACGACTGCCAGTTGCCCAACTGCTCGTGGGCTGGGTAGGTCTTATAGTCGACCATGTCCTGGTCGGTGCAGGCGCTAAGGCCGAGGATGGCTGTGGCGGCTGCTATGAGATAAAGAACGAAATGTTTCATGTGTGTAGGCTATGATAGGTGTACGGCTGCCGCCCCCGCTGCCGACGGGGAGCGCCGCACGTGGGCGGCAGCGTAGAGGCTTGTGTATGTTTACTTCCAGTTAGGAGTGAGGTTGGGGTTGGCCTGGAGGTCCTGACTGGGAATTTCCCACACCCACTTGGGGTCGTCGGCGCTCACTTCGAGGTCGGTGAAGCCCGGGGTGGTGATGAGGATGGCGTCGGTAAAGGGCTGGGGCTCCATGCGCTTGAAGCCTTTGTGCCAGCGCTTGAGGCAGTCGAGTCGGAAGCCTTCGCCCACAAACTCGCGTACCCACTCTTCTTCCATCACCTTGATGAGTTCGTCCTTGCTGAGGTTGTCGGGCAGTGAGCTGGCGCCGCGGGCTTCGCGAAGCTCGTTGAGCATGTGCAGGGCGAGGTCGAGGTTAGGCTCGGACTTGCGCAGGGCCGACTCGGCACAGATGAGGTACTGCTCGGCACCACGGAAGGCCTTCGACATGTTGTAGATTTTGGAGTACCACTCGTTGCCCTTCTTCCAGAGGTTCTGGTTGCCGGGGAACTTGTAGAACACCGTTCCCTCTACACTTGTGCCAGGTGTCACGCCTGAAATGGGCGGGTTGGATTGCATGTAGGGATAGTTGAAGTAGACCTGGCCGCGGAGGTCGCTGGGCTCGAAGAGGTCGATGAGGCCCTGCGTGGGCAGGTAGAAGGATTTCATACCGTTGATGTAGGCCTCGAGGTTCTCGGTCTGGATGTCGAACGACACGAAGATGTCGTAGCTGGTGGCCAGTTCGTCGGGCGTCTGCAGGGGCTGGAAAATGGTTTCGCTGCTTTCGTCGAGCACCCACATCATCTGCAGGGCCTTGAAGCCGGGCACTACGCTGTAGTTGTTGACGAGGTTCTTGGAAAGGCTGATGGCCTCGTCGAACTTGTGCTGGTAGAGGCAGAGGCGCGAACGGAGGGCGTCGATGGTGAAGGTGTTGGGGTGGTTCACGTCATCGTACACGTCGACCATGTAGGCCTGTGCCGAGTCGAGGGTGAGTTCGACGAACTTGAGCGTTTCGTCGAGTGTGGCACGTGCCGGCTTGAGGTGCGAGCCGTAGTTGGCCAGGAGGGGCAAACCGAGTTCGCCGCCCGTGCCGGGGTTGTCGCCGTCGGCAGGCTCATAGTCCTTGCAGTAGCGGGGCAGCAGGTTGCAGTAGGCATAAGCGCGGGCAAAGTAGGCCGTGCCCTTGTAGCAGGAAATCATGGTGCGCTGCTCGTCGGAGAGGTTGTCCATCTCCTCAATCTTGCCGATGTTGCGCAGCAGGTAGTTGGCCTGCAGCACGAGGCTGTAGTTGCGCGACCAGATGACGTCGCCGGCGAACTGGGTGTTGTTGAAGGTCCAGCTGTGCTCACGGGTGAGGGAGCTGGAGGCGACGCGTTCGTTGAAGAGGTCGGACTGGATGTCGGTGATGTAGGCATTCGAGCCACCCGAAACGCTGCGGATGCTTGAGAGCAGACCGACGTAGCACTTCTGAGCATCGGCGTATTCGGTCCACGCCTGTCCTTCGGTCAAACTGCCATCGGGGTACTGGTCCATCTCGCAGGCTGTGGTGAGCGGGAGAGCCAGCAGGGCACATATTGCTGTTTTGAAAAGGTGTTTCATTTGCTTTTTTTCTTTTATAAATGATGTGTACGCTTTACGCTCTGCGGCTTAGAAGCTGAAGTCGACGCCGAGCACGTATTGACGGGTGGCGGGGTAGTTACCGGCCGTGAGGTTGGAGCTCACTTCGGGGTCGACGCCGCGGAACTTCGTAACCGTAAAGAGGTTGCGGGCCTGGAAGTTCAGGCGAATGCCGTTGAAGAAGCGGGTGCGCTCCATCAACTTCTGCGGGAGCTCGTAGGCCAGCGTGAGGTTCTTAAGACGCATGAACGAGGCGTTCTCGAGCAAGTGTGTGTCGAACTGGCTGTCGTACTTGAAAGCGGGGAGCATGGTGTGGTCGCCGGGGCGCTTCCACATGGTGAGTGCGTCGCGGTCCATGTTGCAGCCCTGCATAGCTACGCTCGACGAGGTGTTGAGGTAGTAGTCGTTGTTCACCATATACTTGCCGAGCACGTAGGTGAAGTCGGCCGAGAGGCTGAGGCCCTTCCATGCCACGAAGACGCCGAAGCCGCCGAAGTGGGGTGCGAAACGGCCCTTGCCCGTGTCCTGATAAAGGTTGTCAATCTGCGAGGCGTCCTTCGTCATGGTTTCGGGGTTGTAGGTGTAGCCGGCTTCGCCTTTATAGCCCACCTTGTACCACATGGGCGCACCGTCGTTCTCGTCGACACCTGCGAAGATGGGCATGTAGTAGTTCACGCTCTTGCCCTTGATGTAGGAGATGAGGGCGTCCTTGTTGGGCCACTGGTCGAGGCCGTAGAAGAGGCGGTCAATCTTGTTCTTGTTGTAGGTGTAGTTGGCACGGAGCTGCACGGTCCAGTCGCGCGTCTTCACCACTTCGCCCGTCACTTCGATTTCGACACCGAGGTTGCTCATTTCGCCTATGTTACACATCATGCTCGACATACCCGTGGTGTAGGGCAGAGGCATGGACATGAGCATATCCTTGGTTTTGCGGTGGTAGAAGTTGACGTCGGCGGTGATGCGGTCGATGAAGCGGGCATGCAGGCCTACGTTGGTCTGTATCTGCTTTTCCCAGCCGAGATCGGTGTTGGGGAACTGGCCGTAGTAGAGGCCCTGCTCGCCGCCGTACTGCGTGTCGCCGAGGAGGGAGAGGTGGGTGTAGTTGCCCACTTCGGAGTTACCCGTGGAACCCACGCTGACGTTGAGCATGAGGTCGCTCAGCCAGCCGCGTGTGCCCACCATGAACTCTTCCATGCTGACGTCCCACTTGACGCCGCCGCTGTAGAAGAGGGCGGTGCGGTTCTTGCTACCGAAGCGCGAGGATTCGTCGCTGCGCACGGTGAAGTTGGCGAAGTATTTGTTCTTGAAACCGTAGTCAAGGCGGCCGAAGAAGCTGAGGTACTCGTACTTGGACTTCGACTCGCTGGAGGCTGAGGGTATCGTACCGTTAGAGAGGAGCGTGAGGCGGTCGTCCTGCAAGCCCTCGGTGGTGGCGGTGAAGCCGTGGCTGTCGTATTTCACACCCTCGTGGCCCAAGAGCACGGTGAACTCGTGGTCAGTGGCAAGGGTCCACTTGTACTCGGCCGTGTTGGTGATGGTCCAGAGCGAGGAGCGGTCGAGGCTTGCGCTGGCTTCGCCGTAGGGCGCGCTGAGTAAGGGCGCTGCGCTGGGCACGAGCTTGCGGTTGCTCAGCGTTTCGGTGGCGTAGAGGCCGAGCTGCGACTTGATGGTGAGACCCTTGATGGGGTTGAGCTGCACGTAAGCCGAACCGTTATAAAGGATGTTGTTCGTGCTGCGAGGCTGAACCTTGAGCAGATACATGGGCTCGGCCAGCATACCCCATGAGTCGGTACCCCACACTTTGTGTTCCTTCATCATGTCGGGGTCGAACGGATCCCAGTAGGCGGGCCATACGGTGGCCACGTTGGCTGGCGAGTAGAGGTTGCTCGTTGCGGTGGAGGCGTAGCCGTTGGCCTTGTTGTCGGCGTAGGCTATCTGCTGGTTCACGCCCAACTTCATCCAGGAGTTGACGCGCGACTCCACGTTGGTGCGGAGCGTGGTACGCTTCATCTCAGAGGAGGGCGTCACACCCTGCTGGTTGAGGTAAGAGGCCGACACGTAGTAGTTGGTGCGTTCGTTACCGCCACGCACGTTGAAGTCAGTCTGATACATGGGTGCTGCGTTGTCGAACATGTAGTCCTGCCAGTTGGTGTTGGCATGGTGCTGCTTGAAGGCTTGGTACACCTCGGGGTAAATGATGCCGTTCTCGAGCTGGAAGTCGAGGAGTTCGTCGGCGCTCATGGGGTTGCCCAGCTTGCGTGCTATCTGGCTCCAGCCCACGGTCTGCGAAACGGTGACCTGTGCCTTTTCGCCGCTGCGGCCTCTCTTGGTGGTGACGAAGATGACACCGTTGGCCGCACGCGAACCGTAGATAGAGGTGGCCGATGCGTCCTTGAGCACCGTCACGCTCTCAATGTCGTTCGGGCCGAGCATCTGCAGAATGCTGGTGCCGGCGGGCGAACCGTCGACGACGATGAGGGGGGCTGTGCTGGCCGAGAGCGAACCGATACCGCGGATGTTCATGCTCACTGCGCCGAAGGTGCCGACGTCGCCAGTGTTGGTGAGCACCTGCAGACCCGTTACCTGGCCTTGCAGAGCGTCGGCCACGTTGGTCACGGGCTTGGCTGCCACCACGTCGCCATCGACGCGCTTGACTGAACCCACCACGGAGCCCACCTTACGAGCCGTACCGTAACCTACGACCACGGCCTCGCCAAGTTCGTTTTCCTTGAGCACTACCTGCACGTTGCCAGCCACGCTGACGGTGCTGGTCTGCATGCCGAGGTACGACACGCTGATTTTCTTCGACGACGAAGGCACGCCCTGCAGGGTGAAACGTCCCTGCGCGTCAGTGGTGGTCTTGATTTTTGTGCCCGGCACGTGCACCACGGCACCTTCTACGGGTGCGCCCTGCACGTCGGTCACACGACCTGTCACACGTTGCTGTGCCGAGGCACTGGCCACGGCGAGCAGCATGCCGGCCCCGAAGAGCGCTAACTTTTTGTTCATAAAAATAACCGTTATGTTAAACCTTAAAAATTTCGTCAGTGTGAAACGCCGCCGTCTCGCAAAAGCGTAGATAAACAAGTGGCAGTGCTGCCGTGCGGCAGGCTTGCGGCGTGCATGTTTTGCCGCACAAGTACTGCCTGCGATAGGTGGCAGCGTCGTTATTTGGTTGACGTGTAGCCCCTTGCGAGCGGGGCGTGTCTGTTTAGTGTTGGGTGTGTAGAAGCGCTCGTAAAAAGCTTATTCTTCTACTTGTCAGCGGGCAAAGGTAGAAAACATTTTTCTGCCTGCAAAAAAATATTGCACATTTATTGTATTTAGTTAACCACCCACGCCTCAAACCTTACAAAGTGTAAAGCAGGAGTAACTGCTAATAGTAAAACCCATGGCGATGCCTTGCAATTAGTAACAGCCCCTGCAAGTAGCGAGTGCGAAGAAACGCCTTGCTGCTTCCTTATTATATGTCTTGCTGCTTTCTTATTATATATAAAGAGCGAAAAAGGCCGCTGCAGCGGCGGCCTACGAAGCGGCGCACGAGGCAGTGGCACGGGGCAGTGGCACGGGGCAAGCCGGGGCGGACGCATAAAAATTACAGGCCGAGGCTGGCAGCAGGCTGTATTTTTGTCTAATTTTGCGGCATGAACGCCATCAAACGACGCTCCCGCGAGGAACGTTTCAACACCTTCACCCACCTGGGCGGGGTGCTCTTCACCCTTGGCGCAGCGTGGATCATTCTGAAACTGGGCTACGAAAGCAACTGGAAGAATGCGTTCGGCACTACTACCTTTACGTGCGGCATGCTGCTGATGTATGCCGCCAGCAGTCTGTACCACTGGTGCTTGCCCGGCAAATGCAAGCAGCGCCTGCGCATACTCGACCACATCAGCATCTACGTGATGATAGCCGCCTCCTACACCCCCGTGTGCATTGGCGTGGTGGGAGGCGCTGTGGGCTGGACGGTGTTCGGCGTGCTCTGGGCGGTGGCACTGGGCGGCGCGGTGTACAAAATCACAGCCATCGACCGCTACCCACGTCTGTCGCTCTTCATCTACCTGCTCATGGGCTGGTCGTTCATTTTCGTGGCAGAGCCCGTGTGTCGCAGCATCACGCCCACCGCCATGGTGTGGCTGGGGCTTGAGGGTTTGTTCTACACCTCGGGCACTTACTTTTTTGCGCACGACAGTCACCGCTATTTCCACGGCGTGTGGCACATCTTCGTGCTGCTGGGCTCCATAGCCCACTGGGCGGCCATCCTCACCATCCTCACGGGTGCGTAGGCGGCGGGGCGCAGAGGCATTTTCCAAGCCAAACACTCCTTATATATATATACACGCGAGGAGAGGCGCCGGCCAAGCCCGTGCACACCCTCCCGACGCACCACCATTTTACACCATGAAACAAGCTATCGAAACCCAGCAGGCTCCCGCAGCCATCGGACCCTACAGCCAGGCCATCGAGGCCGGCGGCACCATCTACGTGTCGGGCCAGTTGCCCATCAATCCCGCCACCGGCCAATTCGCCGAGGGTGGCATCAAGGAACTTACGCGCCAGTCGCTCACCAACATGCAGCACATTCTGCAGCAGGCAGGCTGCGACATGCAGCACGTGGTGAAGACCAGCGTCTTCTTGGCCGACATGAACGACTTTGCCGAGATGAACGAGGTGTATGCCGAGTTCTTCAAAGCCCCCTTCCCCGCCCGCTCGGCCGTGGCCGTGAAGACGCTGCCCAAGGGTGCCCGCGTGGAAATAGAATGTATCGCCGTGAAATGAGGCAGCGGGCCACGCAGCCTGCGCCCGAAGCGCAATCGCACTGAGACACATGATGATGACTACGAAACGTATCGGCGTTTTCCTATCGTCGAAGGAGAACCTGCCCGAGCCTTACACCCAGGCCACGCTGGCACTGGGCGAACTGATAGGACGCACGGGGCGCACACTGGTGTACGGCGGCGCCCGCAAAGGGCTGATGGAGGTGCTGGCACAGCAGGTGAAGCGCCACGGCGGCAAGGTGATGGGCATGGTGCCCGACATATTGGTGCAGCGCGGCTTGGTGAGCGATGCCATCGACATTGAGTTCCGCTGCGCCGACCTGAGCGACCGCAAAGCCGCCATGGTGCGCGAGAGCGACGTGCTCGTGGCACTGCCCGGCGGCATCGGCACGCTCGACGAGGTGTTCACCGTGCTGGGCAACACGTGCATCGGCATCGAACGCAAACCCATGGTGCTGCTCAACGTGAACGATTGCTGGACACCCCTGCTGCAATGCCTTGACCGACTCTTCGAGGAAGGACTGATTTCGGGCCAACCGGCTGACTACTACTCCGTAGCCCACAACGTGCACGAACTGGAAACCTTGCTCGGCTGAGAAGCCACGCCCACCACAGCGCCACAGGAGCAGATGCAGGGCGCGCTTTGCTGACTCTAAAAAAAAAGTAAAGGAAAAGGCTGCAAGTGTGCAGTTAACCCCATAAAATTTTGTTATTTTTGCACGCATACTATACTTCAAAAGCCGATGAAGCAAGAATTAAGGGTCATCATCAGCGGTGGCGGCACGGGAGGACACATCTTTCCGGCCGTATCCATTGCCAATGCTATACGCGAGTTGCGCCCCGACAGCCAGATACTCTTTGTAGGCGCTGAAGGACGCATGGAAATGCAGCGCGTGCCGGCAGCAGGCTACCCCATCAAGGGGCTGCCCATTGCCGGCTTCAACCGCAAGAACCCGCTGAAGAACATACCCGTACTCTTCAAAATCATGAAGAGCCGACGCATGGCCAAGAAAATTCTGCGCGACTTCAAGCCCGATGTGGCCGTGGGCGTGGGAGGCTATGCCAGCGGACCGACGCTCAACGTGGCAGCAGGCATGGGCATTCCCACCCTGATACAAGAGCAAAACTCCTACGCCGGCGTGACCAACAAACTGCTGGCACGCAAGGCCGCACGCATCTGTGTGGCCTACGATGGCATGGAGCGCTTTTTCCCCGAAAGCAAAATCCTCTTCACAGGAAACCCCGTGCGCCAAAACCTGCTGTGCGACCCCATGACGCAGGCCGACGCCATACGCTCCTTCGGCCTCGTGCCGGGCAAACGCACCATTCTCATTGTGGGAGGCTCACTCGGCGCACGCACCATCAACGAGAGTCTGCTGGGCAACCTGCCCCTCATCAAGCAGCAGAACTCGGTGCAGTTCATCTGGCAAACAGGTAAATACTACAGCGAAAGCATACAGGCCGAACTCGCACGCCGCGGCAAGCCCGACAACCTGATGGTCTCCGACTTCATCAGCGACATGAAGGCGGCCTACACGGCAGCCGACCTCGTTATCTCGCGAGCCGGCGCCGGCAGCATCTCGGAGTTCTGCCTGCTGGGCAAACCCGTGGTGCTCGTGCCCTCACCCAACGTGGCCGAGGACCATCAAACGAAGAACGCGCTGGCACTGGTGCAGAAGGACGCCGCACTCTACGTAACCGACGACGAGGCACGCCGACGACTGCTACCACTGGCCATCAACACCGTGAACGACACGGAGAAACTCGACCTGCTCAGCCAGAACATACTGAAACTGGCACGACCCCACGCCGCAGCCGACATTGCAGCCGAGGTCATCAAGCTTGCCGAAAAATAGCATAGCCCACCCATAGCCAAGGCAGGACCACCCACGCAGAGGGCCCTGCACGGCGCAGACCAAGAAGAGAAAAATGAATGCAGTTTACTTTGTAGGTGCCGGCGGCATCGGCATGAGCGCCTTGGTGCGCTACTACCTGTCGCAAGGCATTGTTGTGGGCGGCTACGACCGCACCGCGTGCCCCTTGACCGAAGAATTGCGGGCCGAGGGCGCCGACATTCACTACACCGACGACCCCGACCTCATACCCGAGGCCTGCCGACGGCCCGAGAGCACACTCGTGGTGTACACCCCCGCCATTCCGCACGACCACAAGGAACTTACCTACTTCCGCGACCACCAATTCCGCATCATGAAGCGCGCCGAAGTGCTCGGCACACTCACCCGCACCATGAAGGGGCTCTGCGTGGCCGGCACACACGGCAAAACGTCGACCTCGTCGATGGCCGCACACCTGCTGCACCAAAGCCACGTGGGCTGCAACGCCTTTCTGGGAGGCATCACGAAGAACTACGGCACCAACTACCTGCTCAACCGCGAAAGCCCCTACGTGGTGATAGAAGCCGACGAGTTCGACCGCTCTTTCCATCACCTGCGTCCCTTCGCCTCGGTCATCACCGCCACCGACGCCGACCACCTCGACATCTACGGCACCGAAGAGGCTTACCTCGAAAGCTTCCGCCACTACTCCTCGCTCATTCAGCCCGGCGGCGCCCTCATCATTCACCGCGGCCTGAAAATGCAGGAGGACCTGCAGCCCGGCGTGCGCCGCTACGACTACGCACGGCACGAAGGCGACTTCCACGCCGAAAACATACGCATCGGCAACGGCCGCATCGTGTTCGACTTCATCTCGCCCATCGAGAGCATCGCCAACGTTGAGCTCGGTGTGCCCGTGAGCATCAACATCGACAACGGCATTGCCGCCATGGCTCTGGCCCAGCTGGCCGGCGCACAGGCCGCCGAGATACGCGAGGCCATGAAGACCTTCGCCGGCGTCGACCGCCGCTTCGACTTCGCCCTGCGCACCGACCACCACGTGCTGCTGAGCGACTACGCCCACCACCCCGCCGAAATAGCACAGAGCGTGCGCTCCATTCGCGAAGTCTTCACGGGCAAAAAGATTTCGGCCATCTTCCAGCCCCACCTCTACACCCGAACCCGCGACTTCTACAAGGACTTTGCCGACAGCCTCTCGCTGCTCGACGAGGTGATACTCACCGAAATCTACCCCGCCCGCGAACTGCCCATTCCCGGCGTCACGAGCCAGCTCATCTACGACAACCTGCGCCCCGACATGCAGAAGCGCCTCGTGAAGAAATCCGACCTGCCCGACGTGGTGCGCCAAGCCGACTTCGACGTGCTCATCGTGCTCGGTGCCGGCGATGCCGTAGACTACATTCCGCAACTGGCCGAAATTCTCAAGGCCAAAGAATTCCACAAGGCGTAAGCCACAGCCCCACACCCTCAACCCCCAACGCAAGTGAAGACGCTCGTCAAACTCCTCCTGCTCCTGGCTCTCTCCGTGTACCTGGTGATGGCCTTCTTCAATTTCACGCAGCAACGTGACACGAGGGTATGCTCCAGTCTGCACGTCACCATCACCGACAGCACCCATGCGGCTTTCATCTCAGCCGCCGAAACCGAACGTCTGCTCAAGGCCGCACACCTTTACCCCGTAGGCAAGCAGATGGACGAGATTGACGGACTGAAAATTGAGGAGACGCTCAAGAAGAACAGCGTCATCGAAGACGTGCAGTGCTACAAAGCGCCCAACGGCGTGGTGAACGTACTCATCACCCAGCGCATGCCCCTCATGCGCATCATGGCCTCCAACGGCAACGACTACTACATCGACAGCAAGGGCCACGTGATGCGGGCACAAAACTACGTAGCCGACGTCGTGGTAGCCACAGGCGACATTTCACCCCGGTTTGCCCGCAAGGAACTCGTGCAACTGGGGCAATTCCTGCAGAACGACGCCTTCTGGAGCAACCAAATCGAGCAAATCTACGTCGACAACGGCAACAAAATCAAACTCGTGCCCCGCGTAGGAGGCCACGTGATTGACTTCGGCACGGCCGACAGCATAGCACAGAAGTTCCGCAACCTGCACACCTTCTACCAAAAGGTACTGCCACAGGTGGGCTGGAACAAATACAACGAGATTTCCGTGGAACACGTGAGCCAAATCGTAGGACGCAAGCCCCAAGGCAAGTCGTAACACCCCTACGCCCCTCTCCTATCACAAGCAACAAATACACTCTCATAATGGCAACAGAGGACAATTTCATAGTAGCAATTGAATTAGGGTCGTCGAAAGTGACCGCCATTGCAGGCCGCAAGCAGCCCGATGGCGGTATCCAGATTTTGGCATTCGCCCAAGAGCCCTCCACCTCCTTCATTCGCAAGGGACGCATCAACAACGTCAGCAAAATGACACAGTGCGTGAAAAACATGAAGGAGAAACTGGAACAGAAACTCCAAAAGTCCATCAGCCGCGTCTACGTAGGCATCGGCGGCATGGGCATGCACACCGTAGGCAACAAGGTGGTGCGCCACTTCGACTCGAAAATCGAAATAACCCAAGAGATGGTCGACTCCATGAACGACGAGAACCGCTCCAACGGTATGGCCGACCGCGAAATCCTTGAGTCCATACCCCAGGAGTTCCGTCTTGGCACGCAGCAGCAGCTCGACCCCGTGGGCATCCTCTCCGAAAACATCGAAGGCCATTACCTCAACATCGTGGCCAACTCATCGGTGCGCGAGGAGATACGCAACTGCTTCCGCGCCGCCGGCGTGGCACTGGCCGAGCCCGACCTCCCCATCACCGTGCTGGCCATGGCCGACGCCATGCTCACCGAACCCGAGAAGCGCTCGGGCTGCGTATTCGTAGACATGGGGTCGGAAACCACCTCCGTAGCCGTCTACAAGAACAACATACTGCGCCACCTCGCCGTCATCCCCCTGGGCGGCGCCAACATCAACCGCGACATCTGCTCGCTGCAGATTGAGGACGACGAGGCCGAACAGCTCAAACTCACCTACGGCTCGGCTGTGGTGGAGGAAAACGAAAAAACCGACGCCACCATCACCCTGCGCGACGGCCGCACCATCCGTCAGGACGAGTTCGCCGGACTCGTAGAGGCCCGCGTCGAGGAAATCATTCTGAACATCGACAACCAGATTGCCCTCTCGCAGTACAACAAGAGCCAGCTCATCGGCGGTCTCATCATCACCGGCGGCGCCTCGCACATGAAGGGCATCGACAAAGCCTTCACCCGCGACACACACTTCGAGAAAATCCGCTTTGTGCGCAACATACGCTGGCAGCTCCGCGCCACCGACTATCCTGAGTTCAACCGCGACGGCGACTGCAACGCCGCCATCGCCCTCATCGACAAGGGCGACATCAACTGCTGCGGCGGCACCCTGGGCCAGCCCACCCTCTTCCCCGCCGAACAGGAGGAAACCAAGAAGGAGGAGCCCACCGGACCCACCCCCGAGGAACTGGCCGAGCAGGAACGCCTGCGCAAGGAGCAGGAAGCTGCCGCCGAGGCCGCACGCCTGGCTGCCGAGCAGGAAGAGGAACGCCGACAGCAGGAAGAAGCCAAGAAGAAGGCACGCAAAGAAATCTTCTCGAAAGTGAAACGCTTCTTCTCCAACCTCGTCACCGAAGACAAGTAAACCCCAGCACATGCCCGCCACGCCCCCCTCAGCGCCACTGGCGGCATCTGCTCACCATCACCTTAAAGAGCCAACATCATGTCTGAAGACAACAAGGATTTTCTCATCGACATAGGCACCCCCAGCGCCACCCCCTCCATTATTAAAGTCATCGGTGTGGGCGGCGGCGGCGGCAATGCCGTGAACCACATGTACCGCGAAGGCATTCACGACGTCAACTTCGTGGTGTGCAACACCGACTCCAAGGCACTCGCCGACTCGCCCGTGCAAACGCGGCTCCAGTTGGGCAACGAAGGTCTCGGTGCCGGCAACCGTCCCGAACGCGCCCGTCAGGCTGCCGAGGAGAGCATTGAGGAAATACGCCAAATGCTCAACGACGGCACCAAGATGGTCTTCATCACAGCCGGCATGGGCGGCGGCACCGGCACGGGTGCAGCTCCCGTCATTGCCCGCGAGGCCAAGGCCATGGACATCCTCACCGTGGGCATCGTCACCATTCCCTTCCTGTTCGAGGGTAACAAGAAAATCGACCAAGCGCTCGACGGCGTCGAGGAAATAGCCAAGCAGGTCGACGCCCTGCTCGTCATCAACAACGAACGTCTGCGCGAAATCTACCCCGACCTCAACGTGCTCTCCGCCTTCGAAATGGCCGACAACACGCTGAGCATCGCAGCCCGCTCCATTGCCGAAATCATCACCATGCACGGCATCATCAACCTCGACTTCCGCGACGTCGGCACCGTGCTCAAGGACGGCGGCGTGGCCATCATGTCCACAGGCTACGGCGAGGGTGAAAACCGCGTGTCGAAGGCCATTGAGAACGCCCTCCACTCGCCCCTGCTCAACAACAACGACATCTTCAACTCCAAGAAGGTGCTCCTCTCCATCTCCTTCTGTGCCGAAAAGGAGGGCGACACCCTCATGATGGACGAGATGAACGAGGTGCACGAGTTCATGTCCAAGTTCCACGACGACGTCGAAACCAAGTGGGGCCTCTCCACCGACCCCACCCTCGGCAAACAGGTGAAAATCACCATCCTCGCCACAGGCTTCGGCATCAACAACGTGCCGGGCATCAAGCAGAAACTCGACGCCGAGGAGGAGGCACGCCGCCTCAAGGATGCCGAGAAACAGGAGGAAAACGAAGAACGCCGCGACAGCTTCTACGGCAGTTCGGGCAAGAAGGGCACCATGCGCCGCCGCCCCAAGTTCTTCCTCTTCGGCCTCGACGACCTCGACAACGAAGAAATCATCTCTTTGGTTGAAATGACGCCCACCTACAAACGCAGCAAAGAGACCCTGAGCGACATCAAGAGCAAGGCCTTCAACAGCATGGCCATCGAACCTGAAATCACCACCTCGACGGCAGCCGGTTCCGTCATCTCGTTCTGACGCTCCATCGCCTCAAGCACACATCCCGCCTGCAAGTCTGTGGCCCGCCAGCCATCACAGCAGGCGGGATTTGTGTTTCACGCCACCCTCGCCCCGCCACACCCTCACCCCCACATCCACCCCCCACTCCTCATCACACCACCCTATGAGCGACGAACTACTTGTCAACCTGCACGACTGCCACACGCCTAAAATCATCAAAGTCATCGGCGTGGGTGGCGGCGGAGGCAACGCCGTGGCACACATGTATCGCGAAAATGTGCCCGACGTGCGCTTCCTCGTCACCAACACCGACCGCAAGGCGCTGGAGTCGAACCTCGTGCCCGACCAGTTACAAATGGGTCCCGGCCTCGGTGCCGGCGGCAATCCCGTGAAGGGACGCGAACTGGCCGAACACAGCATCGAGGCCATTCGCAACCTGCTCGACTCTTCCACGCACATGGTCTTCGTCACTGCCGGCATGGGCGGCGGTACGGGTACGGGAGCGGCCCCCGTCATTGCCCGCGAGGCCCGCGCCAAAGGCATCCTCACCGTGGGCGTGGTCACCCTGCCCTTCCTCTTTGAGCGCGAGCGGCAAATTGACAAAGCCTTGAACGGACTGGAGCAGATAGCAGCCGAGGTCGACGCCATTCTCGTCATCAACAACCAACGCCTGCTCGACATCTACCCCACACAGAGCGTGCTCGAAGCCTTCCGCCTGGCCGACCAAACGCTCACGCGGGCCGTGCGTTCCATCACCGAAATCATCACCATGCACGGCACGTGGAACCTCGACTTCGAGGACGTGCGCACCGTGCTCGAAAACGGCGGCGTGTCGCTCATCTCCACAGGCTACGGCGACGGACCTAACCGCATGACCTCCGCCATTCACGACGCCCTCTACTCGCCCCTGCTCAACAACAACGACCTCTTCCTGGCCGACCGCCTCATCATGCACATCGCCTTCAGCAACGACAAGGAGCACGCACTGCGCACCGAGGAACTGAACGAAATCAACGCCTTCATGAACCACTTCGACGAGGACATCTTCACCAAGTGGGGCATCTCCACCGACGATACGCTGGGCAGCCAGGTGAAAGTCACCATCCTCGCCTCGGGCTTCGGCCTCTATGCCCGCAAGGAAAGGGCGCACCAGTCGCGCAAGGAACTGAAAAACATCGACGCCGAACAGGCGCAGCGCTACGAGGAACGCCGCAGCCGCTTCTACGCCACGCAGGGCAGGCCGCAGCACCGCAGGCCCCGCGTGCACATCTTCTCCACAGCCGACCTCTGCAACGAGCAACTCGTGCAGCTCGTCGACGACATGCCCACCTACCGCCGCACCGCCGAGCAACTCAGTCACATCGCGCAGCAGGCATCTGCCGCACAGCAGGCGGGCCACGACATGCACGAACTGACATCATCAAACACCATCGTATTCCAATGACAACACTCTTCGACCAAATTAGCCAAGACATTGTGGCCGCCATGAAGGCCAAAGACAAAGTGCGCCTCGAAGCCCTGCGCAACGTGAAGAAATACTTCATTGAGGCCAAAACGGCGCCTGGTGCAAACGACGAACTCTCCGACGACGCCGCCCTCAAGATTCTTGCCAAACTCGTGAAGCAGGGGCGCGACACCGCCGCCCTCTACACCGAGCAGCAGCGCCCCGACCTGGCCGAAGCCGAACTGGCACAGGTCGCCGTCATCGAGGCTTATCTGCCGAAGGCCCTCACGCCCGAAGAATTGGAAGCCGCCCTGCGCAGCATCATTGCCGAAACGGGCGCCACATCGGCCAAGGAAATGGGCAAGGTGATGGGCGTGGCCACCAAGCGCCTGACAGGCCGCGCCGACGGCAAAGCCATCTCGACCTTGGTGCGCCAACTGCTGGCCTGAGCCGGGCCGCACGTCCACAATAGGCCATCCGGCATCTGACGAACCGCGAGGAAACACCCGTTTCCCCGCGGTTCGTTGTTTTCAGCCATGCTTCGCCTGTAGGGGGATAAGGGAAAAACGGATGCCATGCGGCAGCGGCGGGGCCCGAAGGCCGGTGGCCAAAAATAGATGCTACGTAAAAAAGTTTACGTACGACGTGATATTTTTTACGTACGACGTGACATTTTTTACGTGGCACCCCGTTTAACCCCTCAGCCATCCCGTGCCGACGGCGCGCCGCACAGCGGAAAATAGAAGCCGTGGAAAAAAGTTCCCACGGCGTGGGAACTTTCTTCCACGGCGGGGTAACTTTTTTCCACGGCTTCCCGTTTTGCCACACGGCGTCGCGTCCGTCACGGCTTGCCGCTCACCATGTGCCTCAGGGTGTGGAGGAGGGGTCGGCGCCGGCCTCGTGTAGGGCGTGGATGTTGCGCATGAGTCCGTCGTATTTGGCCCTTTTCACAGCACTCTTGCTGAAAAGACGGCGGTAGGCGTCCTCGGTCAGGGCGAGCCAGTCGGCGGGTGTGCGGTGCTCGCACGCGGGGCGTGGCTGCAGGGCGGCGATGCGTGTGGGGGTGGCGAAACGCTTGTTCCAGGGGCAGACTTCGGCGCAACGGTCGCAGCCGTACAGGCAACGGCCCATGCGCTCGCCTGTGCCGTGGGGCAAGGCGCCGCGATGCTCAATGGTGAGATAGGACAGGCAGCGGCGGGCATCGAGCATGGTGTGGGGCAAGGGCGGTGTGGCACCGTCGGCAGGGTGCGGCTCAGGGGATGGCGGCAGCGGCACGAGGGCGGCAGTGGGACAGGCATCGAGGCAGGCGCGGCAGGTGCCGCAGCGCGAAGGCATGGGAGCGTCGTAACGGTCGGCGGGGCGCGTGGTGACAATTTCACCCAAAAAGAAAAAACTGCCGGCGCAGGGTATGATGAGCTGCGTGTGGCGGCCTATCCACCCCAATCCGGCACGCGCCGCCCAATACTTCTCGTCGATGGGGGCGGTGTCGACGCAGATTTTGGCCTCCTCGCCCTCGTGCAGACCGAGTTGGGCGGCCAGCGTGCGCAGCATGGCGCGCAGCACGTCGTGGTAGTCGTCGCCACAGGCATAGCGTGCCAGGTGCCATGCGGAGCCGGCATCGTGTGGCGTGACGCCGGCGGCCGGACTGTAGTTGACCGCGCAACTGATGACGGTGGCGGCCTCGGGCAGCAGGCGGCGCACATCGCTGCGAAGGTCGGCATAACGCTCAAGGTAGTGCATGCCTGCCTGCATGCCCTGCTCGAGCCAGTAGGCACGGCGCCACATCTGGGCGGCCGACACAGGGCCGGCAGGAGCGAGGCCGCACACATCGAAACCGGCGGCGCGGGCGGCTCGTTTCACGGCGTCGGCTGAGAGCGGAGGAAGCATGGCTTACGCGTAGATGAGCGTGACGAGGTTCAGCGGATTGTAGACTTCGCGTGCCACCTGCATGACCTCGTCGGCTGTGACGGCCTCGAGGCGTTCGAGCAGGACGTTCACATCGCGGTGCACGCCAAGGTGCGCATAGGTTTTGCCCATGGCCAGGGCGTAGGCTTCGCGGTTGTCGGTGGCAATGCCCGTCTGGCCACGCAGCTGCTTTTTGGCCGCAGCAAGCTGGGCGGGCGTGAGCGGCTTGAGGTAGAACTTGCCCAGTTCGCGCAGGAGGATGCGGCGGCAGCGGTCGACGTCGTGCTCGTCGCAACCGAAGTACACGTTCCAATAGCCTGTATCAGGGTACAGATTGAGGTAGCTGTCGACGCTGTACACGAGGCCCGCCTTTTCGCGCATGTTCACATTGAGCCTCGAGTTCATGCCCGGTCCTCCGAGCATGTTGTTCATGAGCCAGAGGGCGTAGTGGCGCGGGTCGGTGGCGGCAAAGGCGGGCGCGCCCACCATGACGTGGGCCTGGTGCAGCTCGCGCACAAAGGTGTGCTGGCGTGGCCCGCACTGCGGCACAGGCGGCGGGAGGAGCAGGGGCGAGGGCGCAGGCGCGGTGAAGTCGGCGGCAGGCATGAGGCGCTCCAACGTGCGCACCACGGTGGCGAAGGGCACCTGGCCGCAGACAAAGAAGACGCAGTTGTCGGGGCGGTAGTAGCGGTGCACAAAGCGCAGGGCGTCGGCCGTGGTGTAGGCACGCAGGCGGGCTTTGGAGCCGAGTATGTCGCGGCCGAGGCCCTGGTCGGGGAACATGAGGGCCTCGTATTCATCGAATATGCGCTCGCTGGGCGTGTCCTCGTAGGAGTCAATTTCATCACAAATCACCTCGACCTCACGGGTAATGTCGTCCTGACGGTAGACGCTGTGAAAGACGATGTCGGTGAGGAGGTCGGCGGCGCGCTTGAAGTCGTCCTTGAGCACGGTGGCATGATACACCGTTTCCTGCTTGGTGGTAAAGGCATTGAGTTCGCCGCCCACGCGCTCCAGGCCGTTGGTGATGTGCCACACGCTGCGTCGCTCGGTGCCCTTGAAGGCCATGTGCTCGATGAAGTGAGCCATGCCCTCGTCGGCCGGTTCCTCGTGGCGTGTGCCGGCCCGCACCACGATGCCGCAGTAGAGCACGGGGGAGTCGGAGGGTTCGTAGATGACACGCAGACCGCAGGCCAGCGTGTGGGTTTCAAAGGGTATTGTGTTCATGCCTTACGGAAATATTTGCCCACCACAGGCAAATTGCATAACGGGAAATCATAATGCACGGCGTGCGCTGCAAAGAGCAGTATGCACAGGGTGTTGAGGGCGAGGCGCAGGGCGGGCTGCTGCAAATGGGCCGCCCCTACCTGCATGATGCCAAAGAAGAAGGCGGCCAGCAGCACATACACCGCCATGCTGCCCAGGGGATAGCGTATGGGATAATAACGCTGGCCCACCACGTAGCTCAGCAGCATGGCCGTGCCGTAGCCTGCCACGCCGGCCCAGGCGCAGGCCATGTAGCCGTAGTGCGGGATGCCCCACACATTCACGGCAATGAGCACGGCACAGCCCGCACCCGAGAACCACGCACCCCAGATGGTGCGGTCGGTGAGTTTGTACCAGAAGGAAAGGTTGAAGTAGATGCCCATCATGATTTCGGCCGCCATCACCACGGGCACTACCTTGAGGCCCTGCCAATAGTCGGGGGCAATGACGTACTTGAGGATGTCGAGATAGCCCACCACCATGAGGAAGGCCAGGAGGGTGAAGATGAGGAAATACTTCATGGCGGCGGCGTAGGTGGCGCGGTTGTCTTTGTCGCGGCTCTTGCCGAAGACGAAGGGCTCGTAGGCGTAGCGGAAGGCTTGCGTAATCATGGCCATAATCATGGCTATCTTGACACTGGCGCCGTAGATGCCGAGCTGCACCTTGCCCTCGGCGCCTGGCACGAGGCGCGGAAAGAGCATTTTGTCGGCCGTCTGGTTGAGAATGCCGGCGATGCCGAGCACGAGTATGGGCCAGGCGTAACCGAGCATGCGACGGAGCAACTGCAAGTCGGGACGGGCTCCCACGTGCAGGAGTTCCTTGCTGAAGAAGAGGGTGATGAAAGCGGTGCAGCCCAGGTTGATGCTGAAGGCGTAGCCCACGCCCACCGAGGGGTCGTAGATGGCGGCCACCACAGGGTGCCAGGCGGGAAGGGCGTAGAGGGCGGGGAGCACCACGAAGTAGAGGAGGTTGAGCAAAATGTTGAGCACGATGAAGAGCAGCTTGAGCGCGGCAAACTTGATGGGGCGGCGCTGAAACCGCAGGTAGGCAAAGGGCACGCACTGGAAGGCGTCGATGGCGACGCAGGTGGCCATGATGCCCAAATACTCGGGATGGGCGGCATAGTCGAGGGCGGAGGCTATGCACGGCAGGCAGGCCAGCACGACGGCCACAAAGAGCACCGCCACGCCGCCCACGGCTGCCAGCGTGGTGGCATAGACGCGACGGGGGTCCTCGCCGGCCTTATTGGCGAAGCGGAAAAAGGTGGTTTCCATGCCGAAGGTGAGGAGCACCAGCAGCAGGGCCACGTAGCTGTAGACCTCGGTGATGACGCCGTAGCCGCCCGAGGCTGCCGCTAACTTGGCGGTGTAGAGCGGCACGAGGAGGTAGTTGAGAAAACGCCCTATGATGCTCGAAAGCCCATAGATGGCGGTGTCCTTGGCAAGCGACTTCATGCCGCTGCCTTGCTTGTGTTGAGCCATAATGTGTGTGTAAGAAAAAGGAGTAGCTACGGGGCACGCTCTCCTTTATTATATATTTCAGAAAAAGAAATAGGCGACGCTGATGGCGGCCACGATGCCCGCGAGGTCGGCCAGCAGTCCGCAGGCCACGGCGTGGCGCGTGCGGCTGATGCCCACAGAACCGAAGTAGACGGCGAGGATGTAGAAGGTGGTGTCGGTGGAGCCTTGGAAAATGCAACTGAGGCGGCCCACAAAGGAGTCGGCGCCATAGGTTTGCATGGCGTCGACCATCATGCCGCGCGCCCCGCTGCCCGACAGGGGCTTCATGAGCGCCGTGGGGAGGGCGCCCACCCACTCGGCATCGCAACCCAGGGCTGACACGATGCTGGCCACGCCGCTGATGAGCCAGTCCATGGCGCCCGAAGCGCGGAACACGCCAATGCTCACGAGTACGGCCACGAGGTAGGGGATGATGCGCACGGCCGTTTCGAAACCGCCCTTGGCTCCCTCGACAAAGGCTTCGTAGACGTTGACACGCTTGCGCAAGCCGGCCAGAATGAAGGCCACTATGATGGTGAGCAGCATGACGTTGGCCACGGTGGTGCCCACCACGTTCATCATGTCGCTGCTCAGACGGCTGAAGCCCCAAATCAGCGCAGCCACCAGCGCCGACAGGCCACCGAGCGTGGCCAACAGCACAGGCTGCAAGAGGTTGATGCGCTGGAAGAGGCTGGTGAAGATGATGCCCGCCAACGTGCTGACGAAGGTGGCGATGAGGATGGGTATGAAGATGTCGGTGGGGTTGGCGGCGTGCATCTGTGCACGGTAGACCATGATGCTCACGGGGATGATGGTGAGGCCCGAGGTGTTGAGCACAAGGAACATGATCATGGCGTTGCTGGCGCGGTCCTTCTCCTTGTTGAGCGTTTGCAGGCCCTCCATGGCTTTCAGGCCGAGGGGCGTGGCGGCGTTGTCGAGGCCGAGCATGTTGGCGCTGATGTTCATGAAAATGTGGCCGATGACGGGATGCCCCTCGGGGATGCCGGGGAAGAGGCGGCGGAACACGGGACTGAGCACGCGGGCCATGGCGTTGACTACGCCGCCCTTTTCGCCAATCTTCATGATGCCGAGCCAAAGCGACAGCACGCCCGTGAGGCCGAGCGAAATCTCGAAGGCCGTGCGCGAGGTGTCGAACGTGGAGTTGATGATGGCGGGGAAGACCTCGACGTCGCCGAAGAAAACGAGTTTGACCACGGCCACGAGGAAGGCCACGAGGAAGAAGGTTATCCAGATGTAATTGAGTACCATAGGGTGAAAGGTGGGATTTTGTCAGTGGCATGGCCCGGCAGGCTTCACGAGCAAGCCCGGGGCGGTAAGATGGCTCGCCCTGTGCTGGCGGGCAGGCCTACAGGTCGAGTGCGAGGGCGTCGGCAAGGGCTTTCTCAAACTCGGCGGGGTCGACGGGTAGCTGCAGTTTCATGGCGCTGGAGCGCGGGTAACGGGAGAAGTAGGGGTTGGAGGTGGCGTAGAGCTCCACGTGCTTCACTATGTCCCAATGGAGTGCTTCCTGCTTGAAGTGTTCGATTTTTTCACGCACCCTGGGCAGACTTTTCACGGCGATGCGTCCGTCATTGAGCAGCACTTTGGCCACGATGTAGACGGTGTGGCGCCGCTCGGCCGCGTCGGCGCACTGCTCCTGTGTGAGGGTAGCGTGCACCGTGATGTGCCGCCCGAACTTTCGGTTGATGTCAGCCATTATGTTCTGGAAGCAGGAGCCGTGCGTCGACATGTCGCGCACTCCCATATGGTGAAGATAATAATGTATCATCTCGTGCAGCAGGAGGTCGTCAATTTGCTCGGGCGTGAAGTCGTAGGCTGCCGTGATGGTGATGCTTCTTTGTTCAACCACACGCCGGGTTATTGCGTTGCGCAAACGTTTCACGCGGAAACAGCCTACTCGTTGGCGGCCACGACCGCAAAGCAGCCTGATGGGCGGCAGGGCGTCGGCGAACACCTCGTGGTTGAGGGCGCTGAAGCGGGCGAGCAGATGGTCGGGGGTTACATACATAGAGCCGAGAACGGAAAGGATGGACGGCGGGGAGAAGGCTTATTGCGCCCAACTGTTGAGCACTGAGGTGGGACGGCCGGCAGCGTCGAAGGCGCCCATGTCGTAGGCGCTCCAGTTGTCGAAGTAGCTGGTGTAGGAGGCTGGACGCCACTGGCCCCACACCTCGGGCTCCCAATAGAAGACGCCGGCACAGACGTCGGTGCCCATTTCCTTGCAACCGGCCATGAAGTCGCTGGCCAAACGGGTGGCGGTGGTCACATCGGCCTGCGTTTTCACGCCAAACTCCGACACTACGACGGGCACGCCGTAGGCCTTGGCGGCTTGCTTGATGTAGAGGAGTGCCTGCTTGTTGACCGCCTCGGGCGTGGTGGCTGTGCCGTCGGCCTGGGGATAGTGTGAGAGGGCGATGGCGTCCATCTTTCCGCCGGCCTTGCGGAACTCGTCCAGCCACCAGTTGTTGTCGGCCACCTTGCTGGCGGTGTTGAGGTGCGGCATCACGAGGGCGGTGGGGCAAACGGCCTTGGCGGCGTGGTAGCCTGCCATGTAGAGGGCGGTGAAGTGCTTCCAGCCGTCGGGCAAATTGCCGCCGCCGTTGTTGTCCCAAAGCTGCCCCATGGGGTGGAGCATGCCGTTGCGCGTTTCGTTGCCCACCTGCACCCACTTGGGCGTTACGCCGGCCTGTACCACCTGCTGCAGCACACTGCGGGTATGCTCGGCCACCAGGTCTTTGAGCTCGTCGAGGCTGGCATCTTTCCAAGCCTTCGGCGTTTCCTGACGCGAGGGGTCGGCCCAGAGGTCGCTGTAGTGGAAGTCAATCATCACGTCGAGACCTTGCTCCTGCGCTGCCACGGCCTTCTTCACCACATCGGCGGCGTTGCAGAAGTGGCAGGCAGCATTTTCGGGGTTCACCCACACCCTGAGGCGCACGGCGTTCATGCCGAGTTCCTTCATCAAGGCGGGGCAAGTGCGCTCCTCTCCTTTATTATTATAGAAACGGCGCCCGTCGGCCTCCATCTCGGTGTACCAGCTGATGTCGGCGCCGCGGGCAAAGCCGCTGACACTCTCTACGGGGTTCTTGGGCGGTTCGAGGTTGGGGTCGCGGGGTTCATCGTCGCCTCCACAAGCGGCCAAGGCGGTGAGCGCCATGCTGGCGAAGAGGGTGAGCAGTTTCTTCATGGTTTACGTAGTGATGTGTGGTGGTGAAATAAGATGCTTGCGCTTCGGGAAAGGCGTTGGCGGTGAGGATGGATGGACGGACTGCGCGCGACGCCAAGCCGCACGTCACTGCTTGGACGCCCGCCGGCCGCACAGCCAGCCGAAGCCTTTTCAAGGCCATGCAAAGTTAAGCATGCTGCGTGGCCTGCGGTGGCATTTGGGTCAAAAAAATGCGTACTTTTGCCTACGCCTGCGCTCCTTTCATCCTACGGAGGGCAGCGGGCGACAGTCAAAGCACAAGCGAAGGGCAGCCGAGACCGACCGAGGCGGGCGGCCACGAGGCGGGCGACAGTCAAAGCACAAGCGAAGGGCAGCCGAGGCCGAAGCGCACAGCAGTTCGCCCCGCGCCGCAAAGGAGGCAAAAGGCTAATAAGTGGGGTAAAATATCCCTTTTCTCGCAAAGGTTAAAAGGCGTTTGTCGGTGTAAATGTACCTTTTCGTGGGAAAAATGTTCGTTTTTGTAGAATTTATTTTGGAGTTTTAATAAATACTTTTATATTTGCAACGTGAAAAGAGCAATAAGGGGTGTAATAAGGCTCTCCGCCAACAAATCCTTTTCCCAACCTCTTTCACCCAACTGTTTCAGTTCGTTGTTGAACGGAGAAGTTGGCGCATCACCTGAGCATAAAAATGTGAATTTTCTCATAAGGTAATAGTGTTTTTTAGGTAAATGACGAATGGGGCCATACCCGCTGTGAAGCGCGTATGGCTCAACTGTTTTATATAGGCTCTGCGTTCCTCAAGCATGTAAAAGGCTTTTTCGATGGCTGCAAGCCCGCTTTCGGTAACGTGAAGCGGGCTTGTGCATTTTGCACGGCCGCGGATGTTGCAGGAGGTCTGTGCTGAGATTGGATGGCGCCGTTGCCGTGACGGGGAGGTGCGGCGGGCGGGCGATGCGGAAGCTATCTGCCCCTCGCAAACTTATCGAACAAGGTGTAACAAAGCAGAACCGGACGTTGCCCGCATGTGGACAACGCCCGGTTTTGCATGTTTACTTATAAGATGTAGTATTACTTCTGCTTGCGTTCCTTGCGACCCAGCACACTGTAGGCGATGGGGGCAGCGAGGAAGATGGAGCTCGTGGTACCGAAGATGACACCCAGAATCATGGCGAATGAGAACGAGCGGATGCTGTCGCCACCCAACAGGAAGATGCAGATGAGCACCAGAAGGGTGGTGAAGGAGGTTATCAACGTACGGCAGAGCGTGCTGTTGAGCGACTCGTTGAAGAGGGTGAAGACGTCGCGCTTGGAACCAGCATAAATCTGCAGGTTTTCACGCATACGGTCGAACACGACCACCTTGTCGTTGATGGAGTAACCGATTGCGGTGAGCACAGCGCCGATGAAGGTCTGGTCCACTTCGAGCGAGAACGGAACCCAGCCCCAGCAGATGGAGTAGACGCCGAGGATGAGCAGCGTGTCGAACACGAGTGCTACCACAGAACCGATGGAGAAGGCCACGTTGCGGAAGCGCAGGAGGATGTAGAGGAAGATGGCTGCCAGCGAGAAGATGACGGCAATGATGGCGTCCTTAGCCATGTCGGCAGCCACGGTAGGTCCTACCTTCTGGGCCGACACGATGGAACCGCCGCTGTGGTTGTCGCGGTCGATGAAGGTGGCGTAGTCGGCGTTGATGAGGCGTGCATCGTGCAGGGCGTCGAAGATGAAGCGCTCTACTTCCTGGTCGATGTTCTCACTGTCGTCGTCGATGCGGTAGTTGGTGGTAAGACGCACAGCCTCGTTGTTGGTCGTCGTAATGGCGATGGCCGAAACGGTGGCGTTGGGGTCCTTGGCGTGTACCTTTTCGGCCACGGCCTTGCTCACCTCTTCGGGGGTTACGCCCTTCTGCTCGAACTCGATGACGTAGTTGCGGCCACCCGTGAAGTCGATGCCCTTAGAAAGGCCACGACCAAAGAGGAAGCCGAAGCATACAATGGCTGCCACGATGAAGGCGATGACCGACTTCTTACCCTTGCCCATGAAGTCGACGTGCACATTATTCAGGAAGTTGCGGCTCATGGCTGTGGTGAAGGTGAGGCCAAGCCACTTGTCGCGGTTGAGGAAGTGCTCGTAGACGATGCGCGAAATCCATACGGCGGTGAAGAACGACACGCAGATGCCAATGCCGAGCGTCATGGCGAAGCCGCGGATAGGTCCTGTGCCGAAGTTATAGAGGATGAGCGCCGTGATGATGGACGTGAGATTGGAGTCGAAGATAGCGGAGAAGGCGTTGCCGTAACCGTCGGCTAGGGCATTCTTGATGTTCTTGCCGGCACGGAGTTCTTCCTTCGTGCGTTCGTAAATCAGCACGTTGGCATCGACAGCCATACCCAGCGAGAGCACGAGACCGGCAATGCCGCTCATGGTGAGGGCAGCCTGGAACGAAACGAGCACGCCGAAGGTGAAGAAGAAGTTGAGCAACAGTGCGCAGTTGGCCACCATACCGGGAATGAGGCCGTAGAAGAGGCACATGAAAATCATGAGCAGCACGAAGGCCACGATACATGCCGTGAAACCGGCGTTGATAGAAGCGGCACCGAGGCTCGGGCCTACGGTTTCTTCCTGCACAATCTTGGTGGGTGCCGGCATCTTACCGCTCTTCAGCACGTTGGCCAGGTCACGGGTGTCGTCGGTGGTGAAGTGTCCCGAAATCTGCGAGTTGCCACCTGTGATTTCGCTCTGCACGACGGGTGCGCTGTAGACGTAGCCGTCGAGCACGATGGCCACGCACTTTTTCAGGTTTTTCTTGGTGAGGGCAGCCCAGTCGCGCGAGCCGTTGGTGGTCATCGTCATGCTGACAATAGGCTGGTGGTTCTGGTCGAAGTCGTCCTTGGCATCGGCAATCACGTCGCCCTCCATCGAAGGCTTGCCGTTGATGCTGCGCAGGGCGTAGAGTTCGAAGACGTTGGCCTTCATGCCCTCGGCGGGCTTCACGCCCCAGTGCAGTTCGAGGTCGGCGGGCAGAATCTGCTGTGCGGCCTCGCCGTAAATCATGGCGTTGACGGCAGCGGTGTCGGCAGCGGTGGCATAACCCACCACGCAGCTCGTAGGTGCCATGCCCTGCAGCTGCACGAGTTTGCTCAGCAGCGGGTGCTGGCTGGCAGCAGGTGCGGCCTTGGCGGTGCTGTCGGCAGCGGTGCTGTCGGCGGGAGCGGCCTCGCCATTGGCCAGGCGGGTGTCGAGTGCCTGCAGGGCCGAGAATACTTCCTGCAGCGTGTAGGTTTCCCAAAATTCAAGGTTGGCAGAACCCTGGAGCAGCTTGCGCACACGTTCGGGCTCTTTGATGCCGGGCATCTCCACCATAATCTGGCCAATTTGGCCCTTGCCGTGAAGCACCTGGATGTTGGGCTGTGCCACGCCGAAGCGGTCGATACGTGAGCGCACCACCTTGTTGGAGTTTTCCACGGCAGCGGCTACCTCCTCGTTGAGCGCCTTTTTCACCTGCGCGTCGGTCGAGGTGTAGGAAATGTTTTTCTCCTTGAGGCGTGAGGCAAAGATGCCGCCCAGTTTGTTTTCGCCGTTCTGCTGTGCATACTGGCTGACGAAGGCGTCCACGAAGTCGACGTGGCCCTTCTTGGCCTCGGCACGTGCTGCATCGTAAGCTTTCACGAAAGCGGGGTCGGTGGCGCTTTCGCCCGCGAGGTTCTTCACTACGTCGGGCACGCTCACTTCGAGCACCACGTTCATACCGCCTTTCAGGTCAAGGCCCAGGCCAATCTGAAGCTCTTCGCACTCCTTAAGGGTCTTCCAGTTGAGGAACACCTTTTCGTTGCGCATGGAGTCAAGGTAAGCCACGCCGTCCTTGCCCTTTGCCGTCAGTTCTTCGGCCTTGCCTTCGTAGTAGTTCGTCACCACCGAGAAGGAAAGGTAGAACAGGCAAATCAAAGTAAGCAATACAGCAATTACTTTAACGAATCCTTTGTTTTGCATTGTTTGTGTGAGTTGTTTATTTTTTGATTTTTGTTGAATTATCAGCAGAACGTCGTGTTTCACGGCACTCCCAACGTGCGTGCACACTTTTGAACGTGCAAATATAGGGTAATTTTATGGAATAGCCACCTTTGCAGGCTATTTTGATAGGAAAATGACGGCGTTCGCGACGTTTGCGGCGGCGTTTGCGGCGGCGCAGCGCACGTCGGCCCTTTCGCGCCAGATGCAAGCTGCGGCGCGGTGGTCTCGTGCATATCCCCTGTTTTTCGTAAATTCGCGGCGTCATGGCGGTGTGGCGCATACCGCCTCTGCGGCCCGAACACTCCTTATATATATAGGGGCGTCGGAAGCTGAGGGAGCGCACGCGCGGCACGGCATAGATTTCTCAGAAAAAAAGAAAGAACAAGATGACAAAGAAATTGCTTTTACTCCTGCTGCTCTGCCTGCTGACGGGCACGGGCTACGCACAGCGCAAACTGCAGATGGCCGACGTCTACTCCAACGGCATGGTGCTGCCGCGCAACACGCCCTTTTCACTGCGCGGCAAGGGACGGCCCCGCCAGCCTGTGTTCTACGAACTGGCCGGCCTGCGCGACACCACCATCTGCAACGCCCGCGGCGAATGGAGTGCTCCTGTGAAACCGCTGCCGGCGGGCGGCCCGTACGAGCTGCTGGTGACGCAGGGACGCGACTCCCTGCGCTTCAAAGAGGTGTGGATAGGCGAGGTGTGGCTCTGCTCGGGGCAGTCGAACATGGAACTGACACTGGCGGAGGCCGAACACACGGCGGCCGAACTGGCTGCGGCCGACACCATGCACCGCGTGCACTTCTACCACATGCGGAGTGCCTGGCCCGTGTACAAGCAGGTGTGGACGGCGGAGCAATGCGACTCCGTAGACCGCGGCCTCTTCATACTGCCGGCCCAATGGGAGGAGTGCAATGCCGAACGGGCAAAAGCCTTCTCGGCCATAGGTTACCACTTTGCGCGTCTGCTGGCCGACAGCCTCAAGTGCCACGTGGGCATCATCCTCAACGCTGTGGGCGGCTCCACCACCGAAGGCTGGATTGACACCACCCAGCTTGCCCGCCGTGTGCCCGAAATCATGCGCGGCAATTGGCGGCAGAACGACAGCATCATGGCCTGGGCGCGCCAGCGGGCCGACTACAACCTGAGCGCCATGGGCACAGCGCCCCACAGCCATCCCTACGAGCCAGGCTACCTCTACCGCCACGCCATCAGCACCCTCGACCGCTACCCCGTGCGCGGCGTGCTGTGGTATCAGGGCGAGTCGAACGCCGAACTTCCCCACATGCACGAGCGCCTCTTCACGCTCCTCGTCGACTCGTGGCGCCGCGAATGGCAGGCCCCGCGCATGCCCTTCATCTTCGCCCAGCTCTCGAGCCTTTCCACCCGTCCCTCATGGCCAGCGTTCCGCAACAGCCAGCGCCAGCTTGCACAGCGTATGCCCGCCATATGGATGACGGTCACGTCCGACCTCGGCGACTCGCTCGACGTGCATCCCCGCCGCAAGCGCCAGGTGGCCGAACGCATGGCGGCACAAGCCCTGCACCACGTCTACCATCTCGAACACGTGCCTGCCGACGGCCCACGTCCCCTCCTGCTCACCCAGATGCCGGGCAAGCCCACCGCCATGCTGCGCTTTGCCGGCGGCACCACGCTGCAGAGCGCCGATGGGGCACCCCTGCGCGGCTTCGAAGTGAAGGGCCGCGACGGCCAGTGGCACACCCCCGACACCGTCATCGTGCAGGGCAACATGCTCTACCTGCCCTGCTCCACCGTGCGCCGCATCAGCGCCGTGCGCTACGGCTGGCAGCCCTACACCGACGCCAACCTCGTCGACGCCCACGGCCTGCCCTGCTCCACCTTCGAGGTAGCCTTGGGCAGCGCCACCATGCGCAAGCCGGGTGTCAAGGCTCGCACCACCGTGCCGCCTCTGCGCCGCGCCACACCAGCCCGCCAGCCCTCCATGCCGCACCTCACGCGCTAAGGGCGTAAAGCTACGAAACGAAAAATATGGGGACATGATGAAGTGAAATAACGATGCGATTAGTATCATTCTTTGCAGGATGCGGAGGACTTGATCTTGGTTTTGAAGAAGCAGGGTTCCATGTGGTTTGGGCTAATGAGTTCGAACCACATTGCCGTGCGACATACATACGTAATCATCCCCACACAGAGTTCGTTTTAAAAGACATAAGCAAAATAGATCCTGATACAATTCCTGATTGCGATGGATTTATCGGCGGACCTCCATGTCAGTCTTGGAGCGTAGGTGGCAAACAAAAAGGACTTAATGATGTACGAGGACAACTATTCTTAAAATATATCGAACTCATCCGAATCAAGAAACCCAAATTCTTTGTGATTGAGAATGTAAAGGGCATATTGGATGACAAGTTCAAAGATGTATTCAAAGGTTTTCTGTCACTACTAAATGAGGCTGGATATCAAGTACGATGGGCATTGCTTGATGCGGTAAAATTTCGCATACCTCAGAATCGAGAAAGAGTATTCTTTGTTGGCTTTCGAAAGGATTTGAGCGTGTCTTTTAGTTTCCCAAACCCAACATGCGATAAGCCTATTACATTAGAACAAGCCATTGGTGACATCACAGAAGTACCAAACTTTCTTTCTGGTGGCAAGATAAAAGATACTAGCAAAAAGGTTGACAAGAAGAATCAATACCCGAATCATGATGTTCTAGCATCAAAATTCGGTTCGTATTATTATCGAGGAAATAGGCGTAGAGGGTGGCAACAACCATCTTTTACGATAAATGCGACTGCCGA
>SFEP01000022.1 GCA_004557185.1 Bacteroidales bacterium | reverse complement strand
AAACGCCATGTTTAATTTGAATGAAAACAATCGCTTTGTGATGGCTCAGCATCCGAGTGATATGCGTATTGGAGTCAATGGAATGTGCGGGCAAGTCCGGTCCGTTGGTCTTGACCCCACAAATAGAGATGTATATATCTTTGTAGGCTCGAGCCGAAAGATAATGAAGTTGTTGCATTGGGAGCGTGGAGGCTACGACATCGTTGGCATCGAACCGCTCCGGTGGCTCACTGACGTCCAGGACAACCTGCACGATGATACTCCCCCTGACCAGATCAGAGAGATTTTGCCTTATTACTACAAGAAATCGCAAGGATAATCCCCTGCGATTTCTTTTTTTCGGCCATGTCAAGTCGGCTTGTTCGGATGGTTACAGACGACCGATCTCGGATGGTTACACGAAAACCCAACAAAGCGAATGAATAGGCTCCACCTAAACGGAAACGCATCCGCTGGCAAGACAAGTTGTCAACGGATGCGTAAAATGGGGAGATGATAGAAGTGGGTAAGCCTCAAAAGGGTGGCGGATCGTCGGGCATGGCGAAAGGAATGCTGGCATCGGGCGGTGGGAAGTCGGCAGCACCAGGGTCGCCACCTATGCGTGAGGAAATCATACCCATTTCGCCTGCGCCACTGGGGGCTGCGCCTGATGGCTCTACATTGTCGCTGTCGGGATTTTGGAAACGGGCATATTCACCACGGAAAGTGAGTAGGATGTTGCCCACTGCACCATTACGGTGCTTGGCAATGATGATTTCGGCCTTACCGCGCAGGTCGTTACCCGCTTCGTCACGATAAAGCTTGTAGTACTCAGGACGGTGGATGAAGATGACCATGTCGGCATCCTGCTCGATGGCGCCCGATTCACGAAGGTCGGAAAGTTGCGGACGCTTGTCTCCGCCTTCACGGTTTTCCACGCCACGGTTCAACTGGGAAAGGGCGAGAATGGGAATGTTTAGTTCCTTGGCCAGTCCCTTGAGTGAGCGACTGATGGTGCTCACCTCTTCCTGACGACTACCGAAGTTCATGCCCGAGGCATTCATTAACTGCAGGTAGTCAATCATGAGCAGGCGTACCCCGTGTTCGCGAACAAGGCGGCGGGCTTTGGTGCGCAACTCGAACACTGAGAGCGAGGGTGTGTCGTCTACGTAGAGCGGCGCGCCATAGAGGCTCTTGATGCGTACGTCGAGCTGTCCCCATTCAAAGGGTTTGAGCTGACCGCTCTTCAAAGTCTCACCCTTGATTTCGCACACGTTTACAATCATACGGTTCACCAACTGTACGTTCGCCATTTCGAGCGAGAAGAGCGCCACGGGTATCTGCTGGTCCACGGCAATGTTCTTGGCCATGCTCAGAGCAAAAGCCGTTTTACCCATGGCTGGGCGGGCAGCGAGAATGACGAGGTCAGAGTTCTGCCAGCCTGAGGTGATTTTATCAAGTGCATGAAAGCCTGAGGCAATGCCACTCATACCATCGGAACGGGCTGCGGCACGTTGTAGCATTTCATACGCTTCCTTGATGACGGGGTCGATTTGTGTGTACTCCTTTCTTACGTTCTGCTGCGAAAGTTCGAAGAGTTTTCCCTCGGCCTCCTGCATCAGTTCGTCGACATCCTGCGTAGCATCGAAAGCCTTGGTCTGTATGCTACTGGTGTAGGTAATAAGTTGACGAGCCAAAGCCTTCTGAGCGATGATGCGGGCATGGTATTCGATGTGCGCCGACGAAGCCACCATACCGCTCAACTGCGCCACATAGTAAGGGCCGCCCACTTCGTCGAGTTCCTCGGTACGTCGCAATTCCTCGGTGACGGTAAGAATGTCGACAGGACGTTCTTCAAGGTTCAACCGACGAATGGCCTCATAGATGGTTTGGTGGCGCTTATCGTAGAAACTGTCGGGGCGCAGAATTTCACTCACCTGATAGTAAGCGTCCTTCTCGACAAGCAGCGCGCCAAGTACAGCCTGCTCCAACTCGATGGCCTGCGGCTGCAGGTGGCCGAAATTATCGGTGAGTGGGGCTTCGGCACCAGCCTTGGGCTTGCGGCTCCTATAATTGTTGCTTTTCTGAGTAACCATGTGAAAGAGTGGAAAGTGATGCGGTTTAGTAAAGATTTCTATTGCGAGCACGCAGCAGCCGGGCTTTCCAAACTGCAAAGGGGCTTGCTGAAACGCGGTACTGCTCACGGCGCACGGAGGCTGAAGGTTCCTCGGCGGACGGTGACACATACTGGTAGCAGCCCATGTCGGGCTTGGCATCAGTCAACCGATCTACGCCGTTCATATCGGTGGGATAGAATTCGGCGGTGATTCCGGCATCGGCCGTACCGATGGCTGGAGAGTCAGCAGCCAGGCGAAAGTCGGAGATGAGGGTACGCGAGTTGAAGAGGTTGGCGAAGTTCTTTTCCCTCAACACCTCGGCTGGCTTTTGGTCGTAGAGGCATTGCAGCATACGAGGGTCCTCAGGATCAGTTTTGGGTGTATTCAGCAGGCAGGAATAAAAGGCGTAGGCAAAGGCATCGTCGGTATGCGTCGTGCTCTGAGCACCCATTATTTCATCTTCCTTGTAACCCGTAATGATGCAATTGCCAAACTGCAGGCCTGTGAGCGGCAAGCGCACATCGCCATCGAAGTTTGCAAAGTCGAGGGCTGTGCCCCGCGCGGCGCTAAACGGGGAGAAAGAGCCGAGGGTGCAGTGCACAAGCGTCACGTCGCCACCTCGCACCTTAAGACAGATGCCGCCGGCATTGGTTATCTGGCTATTGCCCACAAAAACGTTGGCCATGCGTATGTCGAGGGCATGGTTCTGCGTGTTGTGCACGATGCTGTTCTCCATCGTGAGTTTGGCTCGTGTCACGTCGGAGGAATCAACGCGCAAGCCGAAGTCGCCGCCATGAATGTCAGTATAGGAAAGGTAGTTGTCGTAACTCTCTGAGGCGAGCACCACCCCACCCCATCCGCCAGGCACTCTGTCGTAGGGCTGGTCGACAAACATGTAGTCCAGACGGTCGCTGCGCATCACAACGGGCTGCTCATGCGTGCCAAGTGAAAGAAGCGAACCATGCACCACAAGGTTTGCCCCTGAGCGGAACAGCAGTTTGCAGCCGGGCTGTAACATCAGCGTAGCGCCTTCGGCAACCACGAGGCTGTCAGTTATGTGATAAGGACGTTCGGCCGTGAGCGTCTCGGTGCCCTCTACCACTTTACCCGAAAGCGTGGTAACAGGTTGCCCCACCACGCGCAGCACCACATGCTGCTCTACACCAGCCTCTGTGATGAAGTAGAGGCTGTCAGTGGCAGCTACGGGAGCAGCGCCCTCCTCAGCAGGCAGATGGGCAAAGAGGAAGACCAACATGCTGTCGTTTGCGGCGATTTCGAAGTTGGAGCCCGTGCCATCAGCCAACGGTTCACCGTCGACATTGACACGAAAAGCCGACTGCGCCTGACGCCCGAGCCAAACCCGCGGAATGCGCACTGCCTTGCTGGCATGGTTCTTCACGGAAAACATGTAAGTCTTGCCCGGTGTGCCGCACATCACGGTGTCGAGCGCAAGCGTGTCGCTGGCAAAGGCCAAGGTGTGCGTGGGCGAGGTGTTGAAATCGTCGAGGTCGACACACGACACCAAGCCGCCCAGAAAGGCGCAGAGCAATGCTGCATAGGATAGGAAACGCATGTAGAATTTTTCTTGGTAAGAAGATGTGAAGAGGCACCCCCAGACGGGTTCCTCTTCACTCCTTACTATATATATGGTGGAGCTTATTGTATTCCACCATGAATGTTTTGCATTTATGGGTTCACGTCTTGACAACGTTCCGTGCCTCTCTGGCTAATTTGGCTGTTATCTCAGCACAACGACTGCGTGGTTCAATGATCTTTATACTTCCTCCATTACCTGAGGATCGCAACTTTCAAGAACTGACACGCTGAACACAGAGAAAAATAGGAACTGTGACAAAGCGAATGAATAGAACCCACCTTAGGGCAGGAAGGCTACACCGTTCAGCCCACGTGCTTGAGCATGTCGAGCAAGTGGTCCCACACCATTTTCACGGTGGGAATGAGCAAACGCTCGTCGGGCGAATGAACACCACGCAGGGTGGGCCCCATGCTGACCATATCGAGATGCGGATACTTCTCACTGAAGAGGCCACATTCCAAACCAGCATGAATGGCCAGTACCAGAGGCTCCTTGCCAAAGAGACGCACGTAACTGTCACGAGCAATCTGCACAATCTCGCTGTTAGGATTGAGTTTCCAACCTGGATAACCCTCATTGGTTACCACCGTGGCTCCACCCAGCTCGAAAGCAGCGCGCACGGTAAGGCTCATGTTTTCGCGCGCACTGGCCACACTGCTGCGCTGGCTTGTGGTAACCACCACGCCTTCGGTCACTTTGTGGATGCTGGCTAGGTTGGACGACGTTTCTACCAGTCCCTCCATGTCCTGACTCATGGCAAACACGCCATTGTGCACAGCCTGCAAGGACAGCAGCATACGCTTCATGGCCGCACTCTCCATGGCGTTAGGTGCGGAGGGCACACTTTCGAGCGTAAAGTTGATTTGCTTCTCCGTCACCGAATATTCATCCTCCACAAAGGCTTGATAAAGATTCAGCCACAAGCGTACGTCCTCTTTATTCTTGAAAGGAACGGCGCAGACGGCCATGCCCTCGCGTGGAATAGCATTGTGCAGTCCTCCACTCTGTATGTCAATGAGGCGCAGGTCAGTCTGCTCCATCACTTGGCACAGGAAACGCACGAGCAGTTTGTTGGCGTTAGCGCGCTTCTTGTTGATGTCGTCGCCAGAGTGGCCACCCACAAGTCCCTTCACGCCCACCTTGAAGGTGTAATAATCTTCTGGCACGGCTTCGTCAATCCAAGGGAAAGTGGCCGTGGTGCGTGCGCCACCAGCACAACTCACGAAAAGTTGGCCCTCATCTTCAGAGTCGAGGTTGATAAGGAAATCGCCCTCCATAAAATCGTCTTTCATGCCCATGGCACCCGTAAGACCCGTTTCCTCGTCACGCGTAAAGATGCACTGAATGGGGCCGTGCTCAATGTCCTTGCTTTTGAGGATAGCCATCTGCATGGCCACGCCAATGCCATCGTCAGCACCCAGAGTAGTACCTTTGGCGCAGAGCCATTCGCCATCTACATACGTCTGAATGGCATCGGTCTCAAAATTAAAATCGAGATCTTTATGCTTTTCGCACACCATATCCATATGGCTTTGCAGAATGACAGGGCGTAGATGCTCGTATCCAGGCGTGGCTGGGGCGCTGATAGCCACGTTGCCGGTTTCGTCAACCTTGACTGGCAGACCATGCTTGGCAGCAAAGTCCTGCAAGAAAGCAATCATCTTCTCCTCCTTCTTGGAAGGGCGGGGCACTTTATTGACTTCGGCAAAGCATTCGAATACTACTGCCGGCTGCAAGTTCATATTGTTGTTCATAGCGGTATATTTAATATAGGTATAAATAGCATCCTTTATTGCTCAGCGAACAGTACTCGCGCCGAGCGATGCGCCAAAGTTACGTCAAAATATTCAGAAAGCAATGCAGTGAACCTTCTCGGCCAGCAGTCTCCCGGGGCAACACTCACAGGTACATGGCTTAGGAAATTCGTTCCACAGCCGCCCAACACTGCCTATTTGCCAAGGCTCAGCCATGTTTTAGGGCAGCAAAGAGACGCTGGAAACGTACATATTTTTTAGGTAAACATATATGGCAGAAAAAAGAAATGTTATAACTTTGCCTTCGTCGTGCGGGGAAAACATGCTGCGAGGCTGTATAATCCATTTTTAATGTGGAGGCCATGCAACTGTCTCGAGCGACACATACGCTCTATTATCGATACCATGGAGGGAAACGTGAACTTGAAAGCGGAACTGAAGAAACATTTCGGTTTTGACACCTTCAAGAGCGGGCAAGAAGAAATTATCTGCACGCTCATGAAGGGCGAGAATGTATTTGTGCTTATGCCTACGGGAGGTGGCAAATCGTTGTGCTACCAACTGCCTGCACTCCTGATGCCTGGCACCGCTATCGTTATCTCGCCGCTGATTGCTCTGATGAAAAATCAGGTTGACGTGTTGCGCGGAACAAGCGGACAGGATGGTGTGGCACATTTCATCAACTCCTCGCTCAACCGCAAAGACATCGAACGCGTCAAGAACGACATCATTCAAGGTATCACCAAACTCCTTTATGTAGCACCCGAGTCGCTCACGAAGGAAGAATACGTAGAGTTCCTACAAAGCATCAAGATTTCTTTCTATGCCATAGATGAGGCGCACTGCATCTCAGAGTGGGGCCACGACTTCCGTCCGGAATATCGTCGCATACGGCCACTCATCAGCGAAATTGGCGCTGCCCCCATCATTGCCCTCACCGCCACAGCCACTGACAAGGTGCGCACTGACATCAAGAAAAACCTTGGCATGCCCGATGCCAAGGAGTTCAAAAGTTCCTTTAACCGCCCCAACCTTTTCTACGAGGTACGTCAGAAAACGCAGGACGTGGACCGCGATATCATTCGCTTCATCAAAAGTCAACCACGCTGCAGCGGCATTATCTATTGCCTGAGCCGCAAGAAGGTGGAAGAGCTGGCGCAGGTGCTTAAGACCAATGACATCAAGGCCGAAGCATATCACGCCGGAATGGACAGCGTAACAAGGTCGCGCACACAGGATGATTTCCTCATGGAACGCATCGACGTCATAGTGGCCACCATCGCCTTCGGCATGGGCATAGACAAGCCCGACGTGCGCTTCGTCATTCACTACGACATTCCCAAAAGTCTGGAAGGATACTATCAGGAAACAGGACGTGCCGGGCGCGATGGCGGCGAAGGAAGATGCATAGCCTACTATGCCCGAAAGGATCTGCAGAAACTCGAGAAGTTCATGGAGGGCAAGCCCGTGGCCGAACAGGACATAGGCCGTCAACTGCTGAAAGAGACTGCAGCGTACGCAGAGAGTGCGGTGTGCCGACGCAGGCTATTACTGCACTACTTCGGCGAAAAGTATGAGCCGGAGAACTGCGGGAATTGTGATAATTGTAAATTACCAACACATCAAGTGGAAGCAAAAGAACACCTAATCAACGTACTGGAAACTATCATCGCAGTCAAGGAGAATTTCCGCGACGACTACATACGAGATATTCTGCTCGGACATTGCACCGACGAAATAGCAGCCCACCATCATGATGAACTGGAAGTGTTTGGCTGTGGTGACGACGTAAACGAAACCTTGTGGAACGCCGTTATACAACAAGCACAAATCGCTGGCTACATAGCCAAGGACGTGGAGAACTATGGCGTGCTGAAAGTGACACCTGCAGGTAAGGCTTTCCTCAAGAAGCCTGTATCATTTACCATTGTTGAGGACAAAAACTTCGACGAAGAAGAGCCCGAGACGCCACCCCAAAGCGGTGCAGCCTGCGCCGTTGACCCAGCACTCTACGGCATGCTACGCGACCTTAGGTCAAAGATGTCGAAGGAATTGGATGTGCCGCCCTATGTGATTTTCCAGGATGCCTCGCTCGAAGCTATGGCCACTATTTACCCACAAACGCTTGAAGAATTGCAGAACATTCCAGGCGTAGGTGCTGGCAAGGCCAAACGCTACGGCGAAGGCTTCTGCAAACTCATTCGCCAACACTGCGAGGAAAACGAGATAGAACGCCCCGAAGACTTACGCATTCGTACCGTGGCAAACAAATCAAAAATCAAAGTGTCCATCATTCACAGCATCGACCGCCAAGTAGCACTCGACGACATTGCAGTGAGCAAGGGCATAGAGTTCGACGAGCTGCTTAGCGAAATCGAAGCCATCGTGTGGTCGGGTACGAAAATCAACATCGACTATTTCATCTACGAGGTAATGGACGAGGAACATGTAGAAGACATCTACCTCTACTTCAAGGAAAGTGAAACAGACGACCTCGCCGCGGCCATTGACGAATTAGGAGGCGACTATACCGAAGAAGAAATTCGCCTTGTCCGCATCAAGTTCATTTCAGAGATGGCCAATTAATCCAACCAGCACACATTTACTCCTTATTATTATAGCAACAAAATTGCATTGAACCCCATGACGGAATCCCAACACGAAATAAGCGCCCCGCGCGAGAAGAGTTTGAACTTCATTGAGCAGATTGTGGAACGCGACTTGGCTGCAGGTCTTAACGACGGCCGTTTGCAAACGCGTTTCCCGCCCGAACCCAACGGTTACCTGCACATCGGTCACGCCAAAGCCATTTGCATGGACTTTGGCATCGCGCAGAAGTATGGCGGCGTGTGCAACCTGCGTCTTGATGACACGAATCCCCAGAAGGAAGATACGGAATACGTAGAGGCCATCAAAGACGACATACGCTGGCTTGGCTTCGAATGGGGCAAAATATGCCACGCATCCGACTACTTCCAGCAGTTGTGGGACTTTGCCGTGCAGCTGATACGCGAAGGCAAAGCTTACATCGACGAGCAAACCAGCGAGCAGATTGCAGCACAGAAAGGCACGCCCACGCAAGCTGGTACTGACAGCCCCTTCCGCAACCGCCCCATAGAGGAGAATTTGGCTCTGTTTGAGAAAATGAACAGCGGTGAACTGCCCGAGGGCTCCATGGTACTGCGCGCGAAGATTGACATGGCCAACCCCAACATGCACTTCCGCGACCCCATCATCTACCGCATCATCAACAAGGAGCACCACCGCACAGGCAGCCGCTGGAAAGCCTACCCAATGTACGACTTTGCACATGGGCAGAGCGACTACTTCGAAGGCGTTACGCACTCCATCTGCACGCTTGAGTTCGTGCCCCACCGTCCGCTCTACGATTGGTTCATCGACCAGCTCAAAGAAGGCAAGGACCTGGAAGACCACCGCCCACACCAGTTCGAGTTCAACCGTCTGAACCTTACTTATACCGTGATGAGCAAGCGCAAGTTGCTGGCACTCGTCACGGAGAAATTGGTGGATGGATGGGATGACCCCCGCATGCCGACCATTTGCGGCCTGCGTCGCCGTGGTTATTCGCCTGAGGCTGTGCGCCGCTTCATCGAGATGATTGGCTACACCAAATTCGATGCGCTCAACGACTATGCTATGCTTGAAGCTGCTGCACGTGAGGACCTCAATGCACGTGCTCAGCGTGTGTCGGCCGTGCTCAATCCCGTCAAGCTTATCATCACCAACTATCCCGAGGGACAGAGCGAGGAAATGGAAGCGGTGAACAACCCCGAGTGCGCCGCCGACGGTACGCACACCATCACCTTCAGCCGCGAACTTTGGATAGAACGCGAGGACTTCATGGAGGACGCGCCCAAGAAATACTTCCGCATGCGGCCTGATGGCGAGGTGCGCCTCAAGAATGCCTACATTGTGAAATGCACGGGCTGCAAGAAGGATGAGGAAGGCAACGTCATCGAGGTTTATGCCGAGTACGATCCTCAGAGCCGCAGTGGACTCCCTGGCGCCGACCGTCGCGTGAAAGGCACCCTGCACTGGGTAAGCGCCAACCACTGCCTGCCCGCCGAAGTGCGCCTCTACGACCGCCTGTTCTCCGTTGAAAATCCTGCAGCCGATGAGCGCGACTTCCGCGAATTGCTCAACCCCGAGTCCTTGAAGGTGCTGACAAACTGCTACGTGGAACCCTATGCAGCTGAGGTGGCATCGCCTTACTTGCAGTTCCAACGCATCGGTTACTTTACCCAAGACAAGCATTCCACTCCCCAGCATCTTGTGTTCAACCGCACGGTTGGCCTCAAGGATGGATGGACAAAGAAATAATCAAGCACACATCTCCTACCTGCGAGGCTGCTTCGTCATGAAGTTGCCTCGCAGTTCTATTTCTAAAGGAAGCGCATTTGTTTCCGCCATCACAAGTCCCCTTTCGTCATGTTCCAGTCCATTGTCAAGTTTGCCGTACGCCGCAAACTCTTCGTAGCCCTCACCACGCTGTTTCTTTTCCTGGGCGGACTCTACGCCATGTTGACGCTGCCTGTCGATGCCGTGCCCGACATCACTAACAACCAAGTGCAAATCGTGACCATTTCACCGACGTTGGCCCCGCAGGAAGTGGAACAACTCATCACCATTCCCGTAGAGACCTCGATGAGTCACATCATGAACGTAGAGGAAATACGTTCCGTCTCACGCTTCGGTTTATCGCTTGTCACGGTCGTGTTCAAGGAGAGCGTGCCCACGCTGCAAGCCCGCCAGCTCATCAACGAACAAATTCAGAATGTCGCGGCCGAGATACCGCAGGAATTGGGTACGCCCGAAATGATGCCCATCACTACGGGCTTGGGCGAAATCTACCAGTACGTGCTGCGTGTCGACGATAAACACAAAGGCCAGTACGATGCCATGGAACTGCGCACCATTCAGGATTGGATAGTGCGCCGCGGCCTTGCAGGCATACCTGGCATTGTGGAAATCAACAGTTTCGGCGGCTATCTCAAGCAGTATGAAATAGCCATCGACCCCGAAGTGCTTACCGCCATGCAGCTCACCATTGGCGACGTGTTCGAGGCGCTGAGCCGCAACAACCAAAACACAGGTGCCAGTTATATTGAGAAAAAGGGTCGTGCCTATTATATAAGGTCTGAGGGTATGATACAGCGCACCGAGGACATCGGCCGCATCGTGGTGGCCAACCGCGGCGGTATGCCCGTGCACATCAGCGACATTGGCCGCGTAGGCTTCGGCTCGCCCAAGCGCTTCGGCGCCATGACCATCGACGGCGAGGGAGAATGTGTGGGCGGCATTGCTATGATGCTCAAGGGCGCCAATGCCAACGTCGTCACAGCTCACTTGCAGGAACGTATGGACAAGGTGCAACGCATGTTGCCCGAGGGCATCACCATCGAACCTTATCTCAACCGCTCCGAACTGGTGAACCGCAACATCGCCACCGTCATACGCAACCTGGTTGAAGGCGCGCTCATCGTCTTCTTCGTGCTCATGCTCTTTTTGGGCAATGTGCGAGCCAGCATCATTGTGGCCAGCGTCATACCCTTGGCCATGCTCTTCGGCTTCATCCTGATGCGACTCACTGGCGTCTCGGCCAACCTCATGAGTCTCGGTGCAATCGACTTCGGCATTGTGGTTGATGGCTCCATCGTCATTGTCGAGGGCATCCTTGCTCACCTCTACGGCAGACGGCTTGCCGGTCGCACCCTCTCTGCGCAGGAGATGGACCACGAGGTGGAGGCCGGTGCGGGCAGTGTGGTGCAGAGCGCCGCGTTTGCCGTGCTCATCATCCTCATTGTCTTCTTCCCCATCCTCACGCTTACGGGTATTGAGGGAAAATATTTCACGCCCATGGCGCAGACGCTGGTCTACTGCATCATCGGTGCCCTGCTCCTCTCACTCACCTACGTGCCTATGATGTGCTCGCTCTTCCTCAAGCGCCACATCTCGCTCAAGCCCTCCTTGGCCGACCGCTTCTTTGCATTCCTCACGCGATATTATAAAGGAACGCTTCGGCTTGTCAAGCGCTACACGGGTGCCATCATTCTCTCTGCCTTTGGGCTTCTGACTGCCGCACTGCTGCTCTTCACACGTCTCGGTGCAGAGTTCATCCCTACGCTCGACGAGGGCGACTTCGCTATGCAAATGACGTTGCCCGCAGGCAGTTCGCTCACGCAGAGCATTGAACTCTCCAAGCAGGCCGAGCGTGTGCTTTGCCAGCGCTTCCCCGAGGTGAAACACGTAGTGGCGAAAATCGGCACGGCCGAGGTGCCTACCGACCCCATGTCGGTGGAAGATGCCGACATCATGATCATCATGAAACCTTTTGCCGAATGGACCTCTGCTTCCAGTCGCGAAGAGATGGTGGAAAAGATGAAACAGGCACTTGAAGAGGTGCAGGGCGCAGAGTTCAACTTCAGCCAACCCATTCAGCTGCGCTTCAACGAACTCATGACGGGTGCCAAGGCCGACATCGCCATCAAGCTCTATGGCGAGGACATGGACGAACTCTACCGCAAGGCCAAGGAGGCTGCCGAATGGGTGCGCCAGGTGCCTGGTGCCGACGATGTGGCCGTAGAGCAGGCCATGGGCTTGCCGCAACTCGTGGTGCACTACGACCGCACCAAGTTGGCGCGCTATGGCGTCGATATCGCTGAGCTCAACAGCATTATACGCACAGCCTATGCGGGCGAAACGGCTGGCGTAGTGTTTGAAAACGAGCGACGCTTCGACCTCGTTGTGCGCCTCGACCAGGAAAAAGTACAGGACCTCGACCTCAGCCGTCTCACCGTGCGCAACGGCGAAGGCCTGCACATCCCCGTGAGCGAGTTGGCCACCATTACGCTCGTCGACGGTCCGCTGCAAATTAACCGCGACGCAACCAAGCGCCGTGTGGTTATCGGTGTGAACGTACGCGGTGCTGACATGCAGCAGGTAGTGCAGCAAATCAGCCAAACGCTCGAGCAGCACGTCAAGCTACAGCCGGGTTATTATTTTGAATACGGCGGCCAGTTCGAAAACCTGCAGAATGCCATCAACACGCTGCTCGTTGTCATCCCCATCGCCCTCATGCTCATCCTGCTCATCCTCTTCTTTGCCTTCCGCAGCGTCACGTGGTCACTTGTGGTGTTCAGCACGGTGCCCTTGTCGCTCATCGGCGGCATCGTAGCACTGTGGTTGCGCGGTCTGCCTTTCAGCATTTCGGCCGGTGTGGGCTTCATTGCCCTCTTTGGTGTGGCGGTGCTCAACGGCATTCTCATGCTTAACCACTTCAACGCCCTGCGTCGCAGCACTCCGCGCCAGCTCTGCACGGGCCGCGTCATCAGCCTGGGTTGCCCACACCTGCTTCGCCCCGTCTTCCTCACGGGGCTGGTAGCCTCGTTAGGTTTCGTGCCTATGGCCATTGCCACGTCGGCTGGTGCCGAGGTACAGCGCCCGCTGGCCACCGTCGTTATTGGCGGTCTCATCGTAAGCACGGCACTCACGCTGGTCATCATCCCCTCGTTCTATCGCCTTGTCTACATCATCCCTGTCATCCTGCGCCGCCTGCACAAGTCATGAGCATCATCATCTTCCTTATTATTATATACGACGAATTATCTTTCCCCAGCCTTATGAAACGCTTCACCCCCTTTCTCCTTGCCCTCTGCCTGCTGCCCTCGTGCTCTGGGCAGAGCGGTTCGCAACCTGAACCTACCACCGCCCGCACTGACAGCACACGCACCGACAGCACCGCCACACTGGCCGACAGTGCTATGGTCGATGCCGTGACGAGTGCCACGCACGTGGCTAACAGCCCCACCTTCAACGGTGTGCTCACCCTCAGCCCGCGCCAGCAGGCATCCATCACCTCCACACACAGCGGGCGCATCCACTCCCTGCACATTGTGCCAGGGCAGAGCGTCTACAAGGGGCAAGTCATCGGCACGCTCGACGACCCTGAGTTCATCGAACTGCAGCAGACCTACCTGGAATGTAGTGCACAGTTGGAATATCTGCAACGCGAGTATGAGCGCCAGCATGTGCTCGCTAAGGAGCAGGCGGCTTCGCAAAAGGTGCACGAGCAGAGCCGCGCCGACTACCTCACCATGCAGAGCCGCGCCGCAGCTGCCTCGGCCAAACTGCAAGCACTCGGCATCAGTCCGCAAAACGTAAGGGCACACGGCATACAGCACTACCTGCCGCTCACTGCCCCCATCAGCGGTTACGCCACACACATCACCGCCCATCTGGGGCAGTATCTTGAAGCCGGCACCCCTGTATGCGACGTCATCAGTTCACACGCGCCTCTTATCCAACTTACAGTCTACGAAAAGGACCTCGCCCTCATGAAGGTGGGCGGCCGCCTCTCATTCCGCGTCAACGGTATGGGCAAGACCAATTTCCACGCCACTATACAAAGCATCGACCGCAGCGTAGACAAGACCGACTATTCCATTAAAGTCTACGCCCAGGTAACCGATGCCGTCCCCTCCTTCCGTCCTGGCATGTACGTACGGGCCAAGTTGTCAAAATGACACCTCGCGTCTCATGCCGGACATACTACGCAAGCAGCCGCTGCACTTCCACGTGCAGCGGCTGCTTGCGTTATGAGGTATGCCTTTTAACACCGTAAAGCCTCTATCACGTCAGAGGCAATCAACGTGTCCACCAAGCGGTTTTCGGCCAGGAAAGCCTGCGGGTCGTATCGGTCCACAAAGGCTTTGCGAGCGCCGTAGCACAGGGTGCGCATGGCGGTGGGACCATAGAAGCGGGCAATCTTTTCGCCGAAGCCACCCTCCAGCGCACCGTCTTCAAGCGTCACCACCACGCGGTGATCGGCCGTGAGGCTGTGCAGCAGCGCCTCGTCGAGACCCGTAATGTAGCGCGGGTTGATGAGCGTGGCCTCCACGCCCTGGGCACGCAGCAGGCGACACACGCTTTCGCCCAGACCGAAGAAGTTGCCCAAGGCCAGCACAGCCACCTGCTCTCCGCGCAGCACCACCTCATATTGGTTGAGTGATGAGAAATCCTGCGGCACGTCGCGCGAGGCAGGTTGCGTCGGCCCCACCGGCACGCGGATGGCCACAGGGTGCTCGCGGTAAGAAAGACTCCAGTCGAGCATGGCCAGATATTCCTCACGGTTGGTGGGGGCAAGATACACAAGGTTGGGTATGCCCGAAAGGAGCGGAATGTCGAAGTGGCAAAGGTGCGTCACGTCGGTCATGCTGGTGAGCGAGCCCCACAGCACCAGTAGCGTGGCGGGGTTGTTGTTAATGCAGAGGTCCTGCGACACCTGGTCGTAGGCTCGTTGCAAAAACGAACTGCACACGCCCACTACGGGCTGTGCGCCGCGCTTGGCCATGCCCGAGGCAAGTGCCACTGCGTGCTCCTCGGCTATGCCCACGTCCACAAACTGCCCTGCGGCCTCGAGGCGCCGCTCAGGTGTCCAGCCCCAAATGCCCGGCGTGCCAGCCGTGATGGCGCACACATTGGCGTCGTGCTTCATACGTTGCAACAGGTGCACAGCCGTGAGCGTATTGTAGTCCTCGCCTGAGGGGGTGTACTGCAATTCGCCAGTGGCAATGTCGAAGGGCATCGTCCAATGCCATCGTTCCTGGTCGGCCTCGGCGAGTGCGTAGCCCATGCCTTTCAGGGTGCGAATGTGCACCACCACGGGGTGGTCGGCATCCTTCACCTGCTCAAATGCTTCAATGAGGGCATCCACGTCGTTGCCCTCGTCCACATAGAGATAGTCCAAGCCCATGGCGCGAAACAGGTTGTTGGTAGCCTGTCCCTTGGTCCGCCTCAGTTCGGCCAGGTTGGCGTAGAGGCCGCCGTGATTCTCGGCTATCGACATCTGGTTGTCGTTCACCACAATGATGAAGTTCGTACCCAGTTCGGCTGCCCAGTCAAGTCCCTCAAGGGCCTCTCCGCCGCTCAGCGAGCCGTCGCCTATCACGGCTATCACATTCTCCTTTCCTCCTACGAGGTCGCGCCCCTTGGCCAGTCCGCCGGCGAGGCTCACCGAAGTGGAGGTGTGCCCAATGATAAAGTGATCGTGCTCACTCTCTGAGGGCTCGGTGTAGCCCGACACATCGTCGTAATGTGCAGCCTCGGTGAAGGCGCTGACACGCCCCGTAAGCATTTTGTGCACATAACTCTGGTGCGACACGTCGAACACGATTTTGTCCTCAGGCGAGCGGAACACCACATGCAGGGCTATGGTAGCCTCCACCATGCCCAGGTTCGGGCCGCAATGCCCGCCGTGTGCGCTCAGTTTGGCTATCAGGTGCGTCCGCACCTCGGCAGCCAGCGTTTTCAGTTCGTCGCGCGACAAACGTTTCACATCGTCGGGCGATTGTATTTTCTCTAAAAGCATAGGTTGATAATATAATAAGGAGTCAATGGGACGCGCCCATGGGTTTCACGCCTGCAAATTTACGGGTATAGTTTTACATGTGTACTACCCCGACTTCGGTTCTTCTTACCCTTCTTTCTGTGTGTTGGGGGCTTCCATCCTTATGAAAACGCCAGAAAACGCAGGCCGTTCGCGGGAAGGGCCAACCATTCATCATCGTAAAACATTGAATTACAATCTTCTGTTATGCCAAATCCGAAATCTCCGTGTCGTTCTGCGGTGCGCAAATAGGGTGCGGGAGAGGCAGCGATATTTTCAAGAAAAACGCCCGTGCTTGAAAAAAAAATTTCCAACGCTTGAAAAAGTTTTTTCAACGCTTGAAAAAATTTTTTCATGCCTTGGAAAAAAATTTTCAAGCGTTGGAAATCTTTTTGAAAATAATGGCGTGTCGCTGAAGTGCCTTTCAGGGGCATTTAGCTGAGAGTAGATGCAAAACGAAAGGGGAAAAGGGGGCGGAGCGCGCTTCTTTTGCTCTTCTCAGCCTGCGCGGCTGCCAAGGTGTAGCCATTTTTCACCGCTTGAATGGGGGATAATTGCCCTGCAAAGCATGCCTTTATTATAGAGAGGCGGATGGCGACTCTTTATTTTTTCCTATTTTTGCAGTCCAAAGCACATCTAATTCAGCCTTTATACATCATGACAGAACCTGAAAACAGGCCAAACAACAGCCTTCCTACCTCTCACTTCACAGCCGATACATTCAAGTGGGAAGACTACCTTTTCCTATTGCTACGCCATTGGTATTGGCTTGTTATTTCAGTAGCAATAGCCCTATGCTTGGCTACCCTGAAGATTATGCGCACCACGCCGCTCTACACCCGCTCGGCGGCTATGCTCATCAAGGTGGACGACAAGTCGACCAGCAGCAAAACGAGCCAGGAGTTTGAGAACCTCGGCATTGTGGGTACGGGTACGAACATCACGAACGAAATTATTACGCTCAAGTCGCCCTCGCTCATGAAGAAGGTGGTGAAAAGGCTGGGGCTCGACGTGCAAATGTCGATGGCCGAAGGGCTGCACTCCATCCCCCTCTACAAGCAGACACCCGTCAGCGTGCAACTGCCCGACGCGAAGGACGAGAGCGAGTGCTCCTTCCACATGAAGCTGCAGCGCAACAGCACCGTCACGCTCTACGGCTTCAGCGGCGTAGCCCACGGCCAACGGGTGACGGCCAAACTGGGCGAAACGGTGAAGACGCCTGTGGGCCGCGTACTCGTGCAGGCCACACCTTACTGGAAGCAGTGCTTTACGAGCGAAGAAATCACAGTGACCAAGAGCAAACTCACGTCGGTGGGCCTGGCCTATACGGGTAGGCTCAACGTGTCGCCCATCAACAAGGAATCTTCTATTCTCACGCTCTCGCTGGTGGATGCCTCGCAGCAGCGCGCCGACGATGTGCTGCTCGTACTCATGGACGTCTACAACGAGGAGTGGCTGAAGGACCGCAACCTGGCAGCCGTCAACACCTACGAGTTCATCACCGAGCGCCTCGTGGCGCTCTCACAGGAACTGGGCGACGTGGACAAGCAGATAAGCGACGTGCGCAGCCAGTCGAACCTTGCCTTCGACGACCCCTCGGCCAAGTATTTCCAGAAAAGCGAGGACAACCAGCAGCAAATATTTGCCCTGACCAACCAACTCGGGGTGGCTCGCTACCTGCGCGACTACATGGACGACCAAAGCAAGAAGAGTCGCCTGCTGCCCAGCAACTCGGGCATCAGGAGCCAGGGCATCGAACAGATGATTACCGACTACAACACACTGCTGCTTGAACGCAACGAGGCACTCGCCAACAGCAGTATGCAAAACCCCGACGTGCAGCGCATGAACCTGCTGCTGGAGGAAAAGCGCACCGTCATCAGCCAGTCCATTGACAACCTCATCGACCAATACAACCAGCAGTTGCGCAACTGGGAGCGTACCGAACGCCAGACGCAAAGCGACTTAGCCAACGCCCCCTACAAGGCTAAGGCGCTGCTCACCATCAGCCGACAGCAGAAGGTGAAGGAGTCGCTCTACCTATACCTGCTGCAAAAGCGTGAGGAGAACGAACTCTCGAAAAGCTACGAGGTGAAGAATACGCGCCTCATTCAGGAACCCAGCGGCACCAACATTCCCTCGGCACCCCGCCGCAAGTTCACCTTGTTCATTGCCATGGTTATTGGCATTGCCATACCGATGCTCATCCTCTTCGTTATGGAATTTACCAACCACAGGGTGCGCGGCCGCAAGGACCTGGACGACCTAAACATCCCCTTCTTGGGCGAAATACCCACGATGGCCAGCAAGAAGCGATGGTGGCAGCGCGCCAAAAAGAACGTGGAACGTAAGGTCTACATTCAGGAAAACTGCAAGGACCTCCTCAACGAGTCGTTCCGCATTCTTCGCACCAAGCTCGACTATTTCATTTCCTCCATCAACCAAGGCGACAGTAAGGTCATCATGATCACAAGCTTCAACGCTGGATCAGGCAAGAGTTTCATTTCGCTCAACCTCGCCAAGGTGCTTGCGCTGAAAGGCAAACGCGTGCTGGCCATCGACATGGACCTGCGCCACACGTCGCTGAGCACCATAGCCAAATCGCCCAAAATTGGTATCACCTCGTACCTGGGCAACCAGCAGGACGACTATGAAAACCTCATTTGCAAAAACGCCATCGGCGAAAACGCCGACCTGCTGCCCGTGGGCATCATCCCGCCCAACCCCACCGAGGTGCTCCTTAGTGAACGCATGCAGACGCTCTTCAACCTGCTCCGCCCGCAGTATGACTACATCATTCTCGACTGCCCGCCCATCGACATTGTGGCCGACACGTCTATTGTGAAGAAGTATGCTGACATATCGCTCTTTGTGGTGCGTGCCGGACTGATGGACCGCCGTCTGCTTAAAGACGTGGAGAAACTTCACAACCAAAACGTCTACAATCACATGGCGATCCTCTTGAACGGCACCGATTACATCAGCGGTCGCTACGGCCGTTACCGCTACGGCTATGGGTATGGCTACAGATATGGTTACGGTTATGGCTATGGCCACACCTACGGCTACGTGCAGAAGTCATAAAGCCACAGCACCCCATTTCACACTCGCACTTACTCATGGCAACCACCCTCTCCGAAGAAACGATATGGATAGCCGACGGCGGTAGCACCAAGGCTCAATGGGCACTCATGCAAGCCGGCCGCTGCGTGGCTACCGCAACCACCATCGGCGTCAACCCGCTGCTCACCGACGCCGCCAGCATCGCCACAGGCATGGGCGCTGCACTGCTGGCGCACGAAGCCTTTGCCAAGTCGCAACCACACCATATATATTATTATGGCGCAGGCTGCATACATCAGGGCATCGACCACATGCAGCAGGCTCTGCTTACGCTCCGTTCCGAAGCCACCGTGCACGTGGCAAGCGACATGCTCGGCGCGGCCCGCGCCCTGTGCGGACAGCACGACGGCATAGCCTGCATACTCGGCACGGGCAGCAACAGCGCCTTATATATAAAGGGAGAGATAGCGGACCAAGTGTCGCCCTTAGGCTACATCCTGGGTGACGAAGGCAGTGGTGCCGTACTGGGCAAACTCCTGCTCAACGCCATACTGAAACGGCGCTGGCCGGCCAAGCTCCTGCAAGCCTTCGACGCCGCTTATGGCACGACGCAGGCCGAGGTGATACAGCACGTGTACCGCGAACCCGCCGCCAACCGCTATCTGGGCTCCTTCACGCCCTTCCTGGCAGCACACCGCCATGAGCCCGAGGTGCACCGCTTGCTCGTAGAGGAGTTCGGCCGCTTCATCGACCACAACCTTCGGCACTACCAACGCCCCGACCTGCCGCTCCACTTCACGGGTAGCATTGCCCACCACTTCCAGGCCGAGCTTGTGGAAGCCGCCACTGAGCGCGGCTTCACCGTGGCCCAGGTGCTGCAGGCGCCGCTGGCTGGTCTGTGCCGCTACCACGCAGCCACATAACACCGCGCCACTTCCTTTACTTATTCCCATTTCATCATCACTTTGCATTTCGCAGCCACCGCTGCCTTCCATACGACACGCTCCATGGCAAACACACGCACCACCCGACGCACCCCGCGCAGCAGTAACCCCGGCACCATTCCCGCCCCGACAGGCTGGATGGCGCGCCTGCGGCAGTCTGTAAGCGACCTGGGACAGACTTACATCAAAGCCGACACGGCCCGCTTCATCGCTGGCTTTGCCCTGCTGGCCGTAAGCATCTTCATGTTGCTGGCATTCACGTCCAACTTCTTCACGGGCATTGAGGACCAGTCGGGCGTGGCCTCTGGCGACCTGCGGCACGCTGCCAACTACGGTGGCAAGTTAGGGGCCTACACCGCACACTACTTCATGGAAAAATGCTTCGGCATCTTCTCCTACTTCATCCCGCTCTTCATGTTGCTGCTCAGCATGAAACTGATGGGTGCCTACCATGTGCGGTTGTGGAAATGGTTCCTCAACTTCTCGCTGCTCATGATATGGGGCTCGCTCACGCTGAGCCTGTGCACGGAGTGGCTGCCCATTAGTCTGATCAACAAGTTCAGTTTCCGCCTCGGGGGTGGCCATGGCGACTTCATTCGCGACCAATTCACCGAACTCCTCGGCACGGCCGGCGCGTGGATGCTGGTGGCTGCCTGCGCCGTGTTCTACCTTATCTACCTGTCGCGTGAAACGAAAGAGATTGTGCGCCGCATGCTCCACCCGCAGGACTATATCAAGGAACAACTGGAACGCCGCAAGGCCGCAGCCGAGGCCAAGGCCGCCGAGAAGGCTGCACGCGAGGCCGAACGCCTGGCAGCCCTCGCCACCCAGCAGCAGGATGAGGAAGATAATGCTGACGAGGAACCATATGACGAAGACGAGGAGCCTGGCTACGACGACTCGCAGCCGCATGACGAACCCGCTACAAGCCATACGCTCGAACTCGACCCCTCTCTCACAGACACTGACGACCAGCCTGCCGAAGGCGAGGTGGAAATCAAGATTGTGGAAACCGAGGCCGACGACAAAGCCAAGGGACGCACCGTCGAAGAGGTGGCCGAAATGGAGCCTTACGACCCGCGCCTTGACCTCGAGCACTACAAATATCCCACCCTCGAACTGCTAAAGCATTACGAGGACGACGGCCCCGCCGTGAACATGACTGAACAGAACGCCAACAAGGACCGCATCATCAACGTGCTGCGCAACTTTGGCGTTGAAATCACGAGCATCAAGGCCACCATCGGTCCCACCATCACGCTCTACGAGGTGACGCCGGCCCCTGGCGTGCGCATCAACAAGATACGCAACCTCGAGGATGACATCGCCCTTTCGCTCTCGGCGCTGGGCATCCGCATCATCGCCCCCATACCGGGCAAAGGCACCATCGGTATTGAGGTGCCCAACCAGACGCCCCGCATCGTGTCGATGGAGAGCATCATCAACACACGCAAGTTCCAGGAGTCTACGTTCGAGCTCCCTATAGCGTTGGGCAAGACCATCACCAACGAAGTTTTCATGGTCGACCTCGCCAAGATGCCGCACCTGCTTGTTGCCGGTGCCACGGGTCAGGGTAAATCGGTCGGTTTGAATGCCATCATCACCTCGCTGCTCTACAAGAAGCACCCTGCCGAACTGAAGTTTGTCATGGTCGACCCCAAGAAGGTGGAGTTCTCCATCTACACACCCATCGAGAAGCATTTCCTGGCCATGATACCCGACGGCGACGACCCCATCATCACCGACGTTACAAAGGTGGTGCAGACGCTCAAGAGCCTGTGCCAACTCATGGACCACCGCTACGACTTGCTGAAAAAGGCCAAGGTGCGCAACATCAAGGAGTACAACGCCAAGTTCAAGTCGCGCCAGCTCAATCCTGAAAACGGCCACGAATTCATGCCTTACATCGTTGTCATCATCGACGAGTTCGGCGACCTCATCATGACGGCAGGCAAGGAGGTGGAACTGCCCATTGCCCGCATCGCCCAGCTGGCCCGCGCCGTAGGCATGCACATGGTCATTGCCACGCAGCGCCCCACCACCAACATCATTACGGGTACGATCAAGGCCAACTTCCCCGCCCGCATGGCCTTCAAGGTCATGTCGCAAATCGACAGCCGCACCATTCTCGACCGTCCTGGCGCCAACCAACTCGTGGGCAAAGGCGACATGCTCTTCCTTTCAGGCAACGACCCCGTGCGTGTGCAGTGCGCCTTTGTCGACACGCCTGAGGTGGAACGCATCAACGACTACATCTGCCACCAGCAGGGCTACATATCCGCTTTCGAACTGCCCGAACCTGAGATGGAGGGCGACGAGGGAGGCAGTGGAGGCGACCGTTTGGACGTGAACGATATCGACCCCATGTTCGAGGAGGCCGCCCGCCTTGTGGTGGTGCACCAGCAGGGCTCCACCTCGCTCATTCAGCGCAAATTCTCCATAGGTTACAACCGCGCCGGACGCCTTATGGACCAGCTCGAACGGGCCGGCATCGTGGGCCCCGTGCGTGGTTCCAAGCCGCGCGAGGTGCTCTGCGCTGACGAAACCGACCTCGACATGCGTCTGCAAACCCTGCGCCAGTAAGTGGCCCCATGGCAACGCCCCCTCACTCCGACATTCCCATTTCTCTCCTTTATATATATTATAATATGATGAACCTACGACAATCCATCCTCACGCTCGGTGCCGCCCTGCTACTACAAGGCACGGCCATGGCCCAGAGCGCACGTTCCATACTCGACCAAACAGCCTCTACCCTGCGCAACAGCGGCGGCATCAAAGCTGCATTCGAAGCCACCCACTTCAAAGGCACCGAGGTGTCGGGCACGGCCAACGGCGACATCATGGTGCAGGGGCGCAAATTCAAGATTGCCACCAACGCCCTCACCACCTGGTACGACGGCCGCACGCAGTGGACGCTCGTCGCGGGCTCCGACGAGGTAAACGTCAACACGCCCACCAACACCGAACTGCAACAGCTCAACCCCTATACCTTTGTCGATCTCTACAAGCACGGCTACAGCGCCACCACCACGACAGTCACATACCGAGGCAAGGCCTGCCACGAAGTGCGCCTCACGGCCGAGAATGGCAAGGCTGACATGAAACTGATTATCGTCACTATTGACAAGCAGACAAAACTGCCCTTGTCCATCCGCATCAAGGACAAAAACGGCCAGTGGACGCGCATCCGAGTGCAGGGCATAAAGACCCGCCAGAAGTGGAACGACGCCACCTTCCAGTTCCAAGAAAAGGACCATCCCGGCATTGAAGTCATCGACCTGCGTTAAAGAAGTTGACCAAACGATGCACACTCCCCCACTCCATCAGCAACCATTATCTACATTATGATACAGTGTCTTATTTTAGGTTCCGGCCCTGCAGGTTATACCGCTGCCATCTACGCAGGACGTGCCGGCCTTAGCCCCGTAGTCTACGAGGGTCTGCAACCTGGCGGCCAACTCACCATCACCACCGAGGTAGAAAACTTCCCTGGCTATCCCGACGGCGTGGATGCCAACGAAATGATGGACGACATGCGCCGTCAGGCCGAACGTTTCGGTGCTGAAATACGCACCGCCACCGCCGTCAAGGTGGACCTCAGCCAGCGCCCCTACACTGTGTGGTTCGACGACGACACCACCGAGCAGTGCCAAGCGCTCATCATTGCCACAGGTGCCAGCGCACGCTTCCTCGGTCTGGCCGATGAAGAGAAATACCGCGGCCAGGGCGTCAGTGCCTGCGCCACGTGCGACGGCTTTTTCTACCGCAAAAAGACCGTGGCTGTGGTGGGCGGCGGCGACACTGCCTGCGAAGAGGCCACTTACCTGGCCGGCCTTGCCCAAAAAGTCTACCTCATCGTGCGTAAGCCCTTTCTGCGTGCATCGCAGGCCATGCAGGACCGCGTGATGCAGAACGAGAAAATCGAGGTGCTCTTCGAAACCAACACGCTGGGCCTGTACGGCGAAAACGGCGTAGAAGGCGCGCACCTAGTGCACCGCAAGGGCGAAGCCGACGAGCGCCGCTACGACCTGCCCATCGACGGCTTCTTCCTGGCCATCGGCCACAAGCCCAACAGCGAACTATTCACCGAATGGCTGAAAACGGACGAAACGGGCTACATCATTACCGAGCCCGACACACCCCGCACCGCCCTGCCTGGCGTATTTGCTGCCGGCGACGTAGCCGACCCGCGTTACCGCCAAGCCATCACGGCAGCTGCCAGCGGATGCAAGGCCGCAATCGAAGCCGACCACTATCTGAAAACTTTATAAACTACGTGATGAAGCCGGATGTGCGCCTCCTCGCTAAGGGCCGCATCCGGCTTTTCTTATCAACATGAGCGAAATACCCGTTGAGCAACACCCGCTCGAGCCCTTCCTGCCGCAGCACGCCCGCCTGCTAATGTTAGGCAGTTTCCCGCCGCCCCGCAGCAAGTGGGTGATGGACTTTTTCTACCCCAACCTGCAAAACGACATGTGGCGCATCTTCGGTCTTGTGTTCAAGCAGGAGCGTGACTACTTTGTGGATGTGGAGCACAAAACCTACCGCCTGCCGCTGCTGCGCGACTTTCTCATGCAGCGCGGCATCGCCCTCTACGATACGGCCAGCGCTGTACGCCGCCTGCAAGGCAATGCCTCCGACAAGTATCTGGAAATCGTGATGCCCACTAACCTCAGCGCGCTGCTGAGCCGCCTGCCTGAGTGCGGGGCCATCGTCACCACAGGGCAGAAAGCCACAGAGCAGTTGCTGCAGCACTTCCACGCGCCACTTCCAGCCATCGGTCACTGCGTCGAAGCCTACGAGGGCAATCGCTCCCTGCGCCTCTACCGTATGCCCAGCAGCAGCCGGGCCTATCCCCTTGCTCTCGACAAGAAGGCCGCCTTCTATCGCCAAATGTTTCTCGAAGTGTTAGGCGAAATATAGTGAGCATATTGCATACCTATAAAACACAGCGGAGGCTGCGCCGTAAACAGAACGTTACGACACAGCCTCCGTGCTGTAATGAAAAAAGGTGGGGCTATCAGTGAGCGACTACGACCTTGAAGGAATGCTTTTGACCCAAACCGTCGGTTACCACGGCTATGACAGTGCCTGTAGCGGCTGATGCCAACGGCAGACTCACCTCGGCGGCGGGCTGCTTGCGGCGGGTACTGGCTATGAGTTGGCCTGTGGTGTCGTAGAGAGCAATGCTGCTGATGCCGCTTCCCGACATGCTTGCGCACAGGTTACCGTTGGCATACATCAGGCAGGGCATGCCGTTCGTGTCACCGTTGGCAGGTAGTGCGTCGATGCGGGTAACCACCACAGGGTTCTCCTCGTCGGCCTGCTCCACAATTTCGTAGATGGCGGGAGCGCTGCCCTCGGTCCAGCTGATGCGGAGCTGGGTGGCATCGGGCATGGCGCTGCAGTCCAAATGGAAGAGGTTGCTGCTGATGGGCTGACCCTCCGTCCACACCTCGCCGTCGCGGCTGAGCTGCACCACGGCATGGGTGGCCGTGCTGGCATCGCAGTAGAGGATGACGGTCTTCAGCAGTTTCACTTGCTGGAAGCGGTAGAGAATTTCGTTGCCCGAAGCCTTCGCCGTCGAGGTGTAGGGCAGGCCGTCGATGGCCTGGGTCAGACTGACGGGCAACTGGTCCTGACAACGCAGTTGGGTGGTGGTGCCGGGGCCATTCACCTCGATTTCATACAGGCGGAGCCACTTGGCGGTGTTGGCCTTTGTCAGCAGAAGACGTACGTAGCGTGCCTTCTGCGACTGACCGTTGAAGTCGCAGAGTTTGGCCTCGTCGGAGTAGTCCTTCACCTGCGGCAGCGACATGGTGAATGCCGTGGTGGAACTGCCCTTGACAGGCAGATTGTACCACTTGGTACCGTCGGTCGACACCTGCACACGGCCTTCGTTCATGTAGTCGCCGTTGACGGTGCCCATGGCAATGCGCACGTTCTTTATCTCGATTTCCTTGCCAAGGTCTACCACGTAGGCGTCATTGTTAGCCTGGTTGCGATTGAGGCAAACGAAGGTGTTGTAGTCACCGTCGACCATGTACTGCGCCGTATGGTTGTCCCACACATTACCCTCGGGGATGGTGGTAGACGACACGACGGTCTTGGGTATCACGCTGATGGCAATGGACTTGCGCACCAGCTTCATAGTGATGGGCTGCTCGCTGTCGTTCACCACGGCCACATAACGCAGGTAGCCCGCTGGTGTGGTCACCGTCTCCGTGAGGCGCGTCCATTGCTTGCCGTCGGGGCTCATCACCACATGATACTTCTGCAGCAGCGTGTCGGCCAGGGTGATGGTTGTGCCCATGGCAGGCTCTTTGAGCATGATGCCAAGGTACTGGTGGGGTTCAAGCGTGAAACCACTGTTGGCAATGCCCACAATGTCCTGGCTGGTGCTCACCGTGCCGCGCAGGCCTTCCTTGTTGGTGAAGTAGGTGTCGCGTGTGGGGGTCGTTTCCTGCTGTATCCAATCCTTCAGGCTGTTCTCCTTGAGGTAGTTGATGAAGGGCAGCAGATAGCGGGCTGCGGGCTGCGAGGTACGCACCGACACGCTGATGGCGTTACCCATGCCTTCGAGGGCGTAAGCTTTGAAATCCTCCTCACTGTCGAGGTTCAGCGTGGCGCGCAGGCTTTGCAGGTAGTTGTCCCAAATGTCTTCGTCGCTACTTCCCTCGTCTACGCTGCCGCTCAAGTAGCTGGCTGTCACGCTGGCCATGGCGTGCAACTTGAGAAGCCAAGGCTTAAGGTCCTTGTAGAGCAGACGGTCGCTTTCCACCTCGCTATCCTTAAGGGCAATGAGCACCTCGGCGTTGGCCACGATGTTGTTCAGCGCAGCCATGAGCTCGGTAGTCTCCTTGTTCTTCTTGTATTGGCTGATGAGCGTACCGAAGGAGTCGGGGTCGTTGTAGGTGAGGTAGGGCGCAATGGCCTGATAAGCCTCGGCGGCCTGTGCGTTGTGCGGCAGCACGGCCTGGAAGGAAGCCTGCCACGACGCCTTGTTATCGAAGCCGCTGTTGTTCCAAGCATAGTCAGCCACGCTGAAGATAGGCGTTTTGGCCACCTCGCCTTGCTGCATGGGGTTGCTCACAATGCCAATACCGCCTACCAACTGCGAGGGCAGTTTGGCTTGCCCATTCACCTGGGGCATGTCGTAGAAATTGGTGTACATGTCCATGGGGAATATCTGCGCGTCGGCATTGTCGTTACAGGGATAGTTCCACCACCAGGCTACGTCGCGACCAAGCTGAGCCTTGGGTGTGGCCAGGTCGTTGCTGTTGGGCACAGACCACACACCGTAACCCGTGGTGTAGATGGAAATGTACTTGGGCGTGGTGGCCAGTGCCTGGAAGAAGCGGTTGTACTGGTCGGTGCTGCTGGCAAAGGCGGTGCAGTAGATTTGCGGTACGAAGTGCAGCGGCTTCACCGTGTCGGTGGCAACGGCTCCCGGCTGGTTATATTTCTCTTCAAGCGCCCGTTGCAGTGCCGTCAGGTTGTCGGCATTCTTCTTCAGGTCGGCGTCCGAACTGGGCACGCCCACGTCGTCCACGAAGACGGCAAACTGACGCACGCCGAGTTCGTGCATCTTGTCGAACTTGCCCATGATGTCGTTGATAACGGTGCTGCTGTGGATGAAGTCGTTGCCCGGGTGAATGGCCCAGATAAAGTTGACCTTCGTGGCCGACGAGGTGGCAGCGATGTCGCGCACCATGTCCTGCGAGAGCCACCCGTTGCCTTCCTGCTCCTGTGTGACGGTGGTGGGATAGGCATCCTTCCAGTACTGTGAGTGGTAGGGGTCGCTCTTGGCGCCATAGAGGTAGGTGTTCATCTTGTGGCGCATCATGAAGCGCATGAGGTCCTTCTTCACTTCCACGGAGTAGGGATAACCATAGTAGCCCTCCACAATGCCGCGGTTCTGCTGGTCGGCGTAGTCGGCAATGTCGGTACAAGGCATGGCTTCATGTCCGGCGTCGAGCATCTGTTCGAGCGAGGCCAAGGCATAGAAAGCCGCATCGGTGTGCTGGCCAACGATGACCACGGCGGGCTGCCCGTTCACGCCGTCGGCACGGAGCGACAGGATGTGGCGGTCGTATTTCCCCTCCACAGCAAACACCTCGCGGCTCAGGTTGAGCGCAGTGGCAGCCTGGTCGGCCGCGCCGCCCGAGGTTTGGATGCCGAGCAGCACGTTGGCTTGCGTAGCCGAAGGTGCGCTGGCCTCGGTCACAGTCAGTCCATGCTCTTCAAGCACCTGGCGGGCACGTTGGCGTGTGGCTTGGTCGATGCCGTCCTCGCACACCAGGCAAACAGCCTGTCCGAGGTTCACGGTGCCCGCAAGCTCGGTCATCTGCTGCGGCACGGGGTATATGCGATAAGGCGTGCCGGCCTGTAGCGGCACTGCGGGCCAAAGCAACGCAGCCATGGCAACCGAAAGTACATACTTCTTCATAGTTTTAGGGTTAAAGGAGTGATTGAATGTTTTCAGATGAAAAAGGGAAACGGCTTCGAGATTAACACTTGAAACGCATTTCACCGTGGCAAAGATAGTGCAAGTTGAGAGCAGGACAAAATGCAAAGCCGCAGGATTTGCATTTTTCATGCCGAAACGCAGCCTATCTTCGGCCTATCTTCGGCCAGCATCCCTATATATATAATGGAGAAAACTTGCTCGGCACAGCCTAATGCACTACTTTTGCGGCTCACGCACTGCCCGGTGGCAGTCGCCATCCCCTCATCAGCCTTATGATAGCACCCAGAATAGACAGTTCCAACCGCGAGGAGCGCCTGGCCTTTGTCAGAGAGCGCTTCCGCTGCAAGGCACCCGCGTGCGGCGGTTGCGGCAGTTGCCATCTGCCCGGTGGCCAACCCGCCATCAAAGCCTTTGAGCCCTACATTGAGGGCAAGCAGGAGTTTGCCGCCGTGTCAGCGGCTTTGTGGCAATGTAACCTGTAACCGTCATGCCGCCGTCTTCATCCGTCAACGCCACGCTTCGCCATTTCATCGAGCAGCACATTCTGCCGCAGTACGCCGCCTTCGACAAGGCGCACCGCGAGCCCCACGTGCGGCAGGTCATTGCGCAAAGCCTGCAACTGGCAGCCTACTACCCGGTGAATGTGGATATGGTCTACACCATTGCCGCCTACCACGACCTCGGACTGTCGGCCAGCCGTGCCACGCACCACCTCGTGTCAGGGCACCTGGTGCGGCACGATGCGCGCCTCGCCAGGTGGTTCACGCCCGCCGACGTAGAAGTCATGGCACAGGCCGTGGAGGACCACCGCGCGTCGGCCGACCACGAGCCCCGCAGCATCTACGGCAAAATTGTGGCCGAAGCCGACCGCCAGATAGACCCTGACACCTTGATGCGCCGCTGCCTGCAATACGGCCTCAAGCACCACCCCACCCTCGCCCGCAACGAGCAGCTGCAACGCGCCCTGCACCACCTGCACGACAAGTATGGCGAGGGCGGCTACCTGCGCCTTTGGCTGCCCGAGTCGCCCAACGCTGCCCGTCTGCAAGCCTTCAGGCAACTGCTGCACGACGACGAAGGCATGCTGCAAGCCCTTGCCCGCATTTATGAGGAGGAAACCGCCGCGCATTGACGCAGGCCAGCCCATCGGCAGCCTTCTCCTTACTTATATACCTTATATATATATACCACCGCATCACGCTGCGGCCCAAGGCTTGCCTTGCTGCTCGCGTGATGCGGTGAGTTTAGGATTGGGGGTGATGGCGTGGAGCATTCAGTTCTTTTGCACCACGAGATAGTTCGACAAGCTCCAGAAGGCGGCGGCGTCCTTAATCTTGAGCACCTGCTGTCCGTTCACCTCTGCCAGTTCGTAGGAGTCGGCGGGGTGATTGGTCAGCACCTTCACCTTGTCGGCTTGCAGGGGCAGCGTGCTGAGCACACGCTTGTCGCTGATAACGAAACTGCTTTGGTTGAAATCGCTCTGCATGAGTTTCGTTTTGCGCAAGAAGCCCGTCTCAATGATTTTCTGCGCCTTGAGTTCAGCCTTTGTGCCCACCACGTAGTAGCAGGTGTTGAGAGCCTTTTCAAGTTGCGCCGAGGCCTCCTTGGCAGCATTCCGTTCGTCCGTTACGGTGCTCACGGTGCTGTGTAGCGTACCGACCTCGCCTGTGAGCGTACCAATCTTCTCCTGCGCAGCGGCCAGTTGCTGCTTGAGGGTTTCTATTTCCTCCAGCTGCGTGTCGATTTGCGCCTGCAGCGTCTTCACCGTTTCCTTCAGTTTCGTGTTGCCCAGGTTGGCCTTGGCAAGTTTGCTCTCCAAAGCTTTCAGTTCGGCCTGCCGTTGCTCTATGCGTTCCTTCACACTGGCCATGTCGGCTTGCAGCTGTGCCCGCTGGCTTGCGTTCTTCTCGGGGTTGCGGGCCGTCACGGTCATGATGTTCTCCAGTTGCTTGATTTCCTCAAGCCCCGTGGTCACCTCATTCACCAGGCTGAGCAGTTGGTCGCGTTCGTTGAGCGCCTGCACCAGTTCCTGCTTCGAGGCATCGGCCAGGGCTTGCTGTTCGTTGTCCTTGTGGCGTTGGCAGGCAAACAGCATCGAGGCTGCTGCCACGGTCATGATAAGCATTTTCTTCTTCATAGGTCAAGGGTTTTAGGTGTATGTATTCAGAAATAAGCGTTGCCTCTACGCCGCCGTTGTCGGGAGCGCGGATGCCCTGCCTCAGGCGGGTTGACGCAACAAAAGTCGGCATTAGGGCAAGGCTTAGCAAGCATCTGACAACAGACAGCGCAAAAGTGTCAATGAACGCACGGCGCACCATTTGCAAAATACACCTGCAGCACACTAACTTTGCAGCATGAAATCACTTGAACACAAAACGAACCTCGTTTTCGACCTTTTCTTCTGCCTCGTGCTCATGCCGCTGCTCATCTTCCTTGGGCCGGCGCGCTACTGGTGGCACATCTCTCCCCTGTTCACCCTCATCGGCGTGGGCTACCTGTATGCCTGCTACTTTGCCACGAAAAGGCTGCACCTGCCACGGCTCATTCTGAAGCGTGCCTACCGCAAACTGGCTGCCGTGGCCGCCCTTTACATGGGCCTCACCTACCTGCTCACGCTCTACCCTCTGCCGCAATTGAACTTCGTCATTCCCATCATGACGGAGTACCAGACGCTGCTGCGCAACTACAACATTGCCATCAGCCTGTGGTTCCTGTTCTCCGTCGTCATGGGTTACGCCCTCTCCGTGTCGTTCATCAAGGAACTCTACCACCGCAAACTGCAGCAAAGCATTCTCGAAAACCAGCGCAACAAGGCTGAGCTGGCACTCTTCAAGGCACAAATCAACCCGCACTTCCTCTTCAACACGCTCAACTCCCTCTACAGCCTCGTTATCGGCACGTCGGAAAAGGCCGAAGACGCCTTTGTCAAGTTTACGGAGTTGCTGAAATATGCCTACGTCACCGCCGACAACGACTGGGTGACCATTGACGACGAACTCAACTACCTGAACAACTACATCGACCTGGAACGCATTCGGCTTGACGAACACACGCAGGTGGAATGCGACTTCTGCATCGACGACACGAGCACGGCCATCCCTCCCATGATATTCCTCACGTTTGTGGAAAATGCCTTCAAATACGGTTCGTCCACCAGCCGCCACTGCCGCATTCTCATACGTCTGCACGTCAGCCACGGCCATCTCCTCTTCGAAACGCGCAACGACATTGTGCGCCACGCCGACGAGTTTCGCACCGCCATGCCCGTGGGCATCAGCAACTGCCGCAGCCGCCTGGCCGTGCTCTTCCCAGGCCGCCACACCATCAGCCTGAGCGAGGAAGGCGGCACCTTCCATGTTCTACTGCACATCAACCTCCACTCACATGAATAACATCATACATTGTGTGGCCATCGACGATGAGCCGCTCGCACTCGACGTCATCGAGAAGTTCTGCCAACGCCTGGGCGGCATCCAACTGCATAAGTTCACCTCACCGCAAGCCGGGCTCGCCTACATACAGCAGGCGCATCCTCACATCGTGTTTCTCGACATTGAGATGGACGGTCTTACGGGACTCGACCTGGCCCGCTGCCTGCCCCGCGACACCTGCTTCATCTTCACCACGGCCTACCTGCACTACGCCTTGGAGGGCTACGACCTCGATGCAGTGGACTACCTGCACAAGCCCTTTGCCTACAACCGCTTCCAGGCAGCCTTTGCCAAAGCACTGCGCCGCATGGGCAGCACGCAAGTGCAGGCAGCGCCGCAACACTTGGTGGTGAAAAAGGACTACAGCAACGTGAGCATTCCCCTCGACGACATTGTCTACATCGAAGCCATTGAGGCTTACTCCAAAATCATACGCCTCACAGGTGAATGCATTCTCTCGCGCATCCTGCTCAAAAACCTACAAGCCCAGCTGCCTGCCCACGACTTCGTGCGCATTCACCGCTCTTTCATTGTGTCGCGCAGCAAAATCAAGGAATACAGCAGGCAGGTGGTGCTACTGAGCAATGGCAAAACACTGCCCGTGGGGCGTCAATACTCCGCCGCACTCGTCGACGCACTGATGCGCTGAGAGGCGCTGTACGCTGTTCATTACCGAAAACCCGCCGTCTGTTACCACATGCTTGCTGCCTGCCACAACCTGCCTTACCTTTGCACCAGCAACCCACACAAAGGGCTGCACGAGTCAATAACCTAACACCTTATTACCTTATGAAGAAAATTGTTTTTGCTGCTGCGCTCTGCGCAGTGTTCGGACTCCCCACCGCACAGGCCGCCCAGGTGGCCGACTCCACCTCCTTCGCTGTAAAGCCGGCACAGACCGACCCCTTTAAGGCCATTCCCACCGACAGTCTGCCGCAGACGGTGAAAGACGCCCTGGTCAAGGATTTTGCCGACATGACCGTCAAGGCGGCCTACGTGAAGGACGAGGACGGTGTGAAAACCTACAAGGTGACGCTGGCTAACGCCGAAGGCACAGCCACCGACGTGCTCTTCAACGAAAAGGGCGAAATACTCCCCGCCGAACTCCCCGCCGAAAAGCAGCAGTAGCCGACGGCCAACGCGCAGACCCATCCGCACGAACGGGTCGAAACCATCAGCACACATGGTTTCGGCCCGTTTTCTTATCGGCATGCAGTGCTAACCCTATCACTTTGAACTACAGCGGGGAAATACGCCTGATTTGCAAGGCAGGAAAGCGAGTGTGCACCCTGTGTACCGGTGTTTACACGGCACCCTGCGCGTTGCCATGCCGGCATAACAACGTTGCCATGCCGGCGTGGCAACCGACAAACCAACTAATCAGACCGGGAAAGCGGCGTGTAAGAATGGTTACAGGGCTTGTAAAAATGTCAACGGAATGTGGGAAAATACACCCCTCGAACGCGTTCCTATAAGGGCTGTAACCGTACGTACAACAGGCCCCGTGCGTTGCCACCGACCCGTGGCAACGTTGTTACGGCCCCAGGGAAAACGCACGAAATATTTATTGGGTTCAGCCTTCCGTTTTTCCGAAATGCGAGATGAACAGATGAATGATTTTTTCGAGGAATTTCGGGTTC
>SFEP01000021.1 GCA_004557185.1 Bacteroidales bacterium | reverse complement strand
GGAACTTTCTTCCACGCCGTGGGAACTTTCTTCCACGGCGGGGGATTTTTCTTCCACGGCATCCCGTCGGAGGCAACGCCTTCAATGCGTTTACCGAGCTCATACAAGTTTACCGGACACCAATAATTTTTCCCACAAAAAAGAGCGGAGCAGGCCGTGGGTGAAACGGCTTGCTCCGCTGGGGGAGTGTCGGGGAGCGCCCGTGGGCGGCCCGTGGGCAAGTGACGGTTAGCGTACCACAACCTTGCGACCGCCGATGACGTAGACGCCGGCGGGCAGCTGACGGAGTGTGGCTCGGCTGCCGAGCTTCTGGCCCGAGAGGGTATAGACGGTGTCGTCGGCCAGCGTGCTATCGGTGCTGATGTGGCCGATGGCGGCGAGCGGGTCGATGCGGAAGGTTACGACGGTGCGCTTGCTGGAGTGCTGGTCGAACTGCGTGCCGAGGACGAAGAAGCCCTGCGGAATGACGATGGTGTAGGTGCCCGTAGCGGTCAGTTCGTTGTTGAGCGTGAGGATTTGCTGCTGCGGCACATAGTCCCAGTTGTCCTCCTCGTCAGCGGGGATAACGGGTTCTACGCTTACCACGCGAGCCACCTCCTGGTTCTGTGCGTCGTACACGATGATGGCTTCGCCCGTGTAGGCTTCGTTGAGGCCTTTCTCCTTCTGTTCCACCACAATCTGGCTGAGACTCTTCACTTCGCTGCCGTCGGCGGGGGTGACGGTGAGGTCGGGTATGTTGAAGAGGAGCGTGTAAGTGAGCATGAGGTAGCTGTTTTCCTCCTCACCCGTGTTGCCCTCTACGAGATTGCCATCGTAGTCGGTGGCCACTACGGAGAGTGTGAGGTTGTCGCCGACGGAGGCGAGGGTGGCCTTGTTGATGCCGAGTTTCCACACATTCGACAAACCCATGTCGTCGGGTTCAACGGCTTCGAGGCTGCTCAAGGGGAGCGTAGAGCCCATGCCGTAGACGATGCGCGTGGTTTCGCTGTCGAGCAGCACCATGCCGTCGTAGTTGAGGGTGATGGTGAGGTTGTCGAAGTCAGCGATGTCGCTGCCGTTGGCGGGGTCGGCGCTCACAAACTGTGTGTGGCTGAAGGTGAAGGGAAGGGTGAGGCCCTCAAACTCCACGTAGGCCGTGCCCAGGGGTGCGTTGTCGTAGTTGTAGTCGTCCTCGCTGGCGTAGGCGGTGGCCACGAGGCGGTAAGTGTGCCCCTTGAGCAGACGGTAGTTGATGCCGTTGACCACAGCCTGGAAGGTGCCGTCGTCTTGCTTGAAGAGGGTGGAACGCGTTTTGAGCACCATTTCGTCGGGGTTGTCGGTGCTCAGGTCGTTAATCTGGTAAACCATGTAGCCGATGGCGTCGTTCATGTTGGTCGACACGCTGATGACGGCCTCGGCGGTGAGCTGCTGGAGCGAAGCGCCGTTGAGGTTGATGGCCACGGCTTCGGGCGTTTCCTGGTAGGTCACCTTCTTCAGGATGAAGCCGTTGTAGGTGGCCGTGAGGGCGGTGGCGTGGTCGTAGCCGTCGGCCACTTCCACGTTCATCAGGCTGACGCGTACATTCTTCTTGCTGGCCACTGCGGCGGGCACGGCGAAGGTGATGATGCCAGCACCCTGCACGTCGGCATCGGCCACGCGTTTGAAGGTGGTTTGCTCGTAGGTTTTGGTCTGTCCGTTCTCGTCGTAGGTGAAGAGAATGCCGTCGAAGTTCACCATGGCGTAGTCCGTCATCCAGAGTTCTATTTCACTTACACCCTCCAGGCTGGAGCCGCTGGCGGGCGTGAACTCGGTGGTGATGTTGGCGGTGATGTCGGAGAACACCATGTCGTAGCTGTAGGAGCCGAGCTGGCCGCTCTGGTTGGTGTAGGTGTACTGGCCGTCGGCCGACTTCACGCCGCACACCTTGACGCTCATGTTGCCGTAGTCGGCGCCCGAGAGGGTGAGGTCCTTGCGTGAGCGGCGCTTGCCGCGGAGGTCGAACTTGAGCGTGTTGCCCTCGACGGTGTAGGGCAGCACTTCGTTGTAGTATTCGCCTTCGTTACCCTCCACGTTGCCGTAGGAGAGCACCACCTTGCTCTCCTCGGGGTCGGTGGGCTGGGCCAGGTCGCCGTCGAAGGTCATGGTGCACACACCCGTGAGGTCGTTGCTCATGTAGTAGGACTTGAAGGATGAGGGCCACAGCAAGTTGGTGGTGCCGGTGAGGGCTACGGGCTTGTTGCCGCAGACGTATTTCACCTCAACCGTGCCGTCGGTGCCGTAGACTACGCTCTGGTCGCTGGCCATGCGCACATTCTTGAGGCGCATGGTGATTTCGTCGCCCGTAACCATGAGGCCTTCGGTAAAGAGGGCGTTGAGCACATCCTTAGGCATGAGCATCACGGTGTTGCTGCCGAGCTGGGCAGTGAGGGAGCGCACTTCGTTCTTCACCTGCACTTCGGCACCGCCAATTTTCACGGCGCTGTTGAAGTTGAAGACGACCTGAGGCTCGCCGCCCAGCACGAAGGTCGAACCGTCGGCGGGCGTCACGCTGCTGAGCTGGAGCGAGGCAGAGGTGGCGAAGGAAACATGGAACGTGCCCTTGTCCATGCAGAAGTCCTTGTAGAAGTAGATGACCTGCCCGGCAGTGACCTGGAGGTTGTAGTAGGCGTGGTAGGGCTCACCCCAAAGAATGGTGTAGTCGATGGACTGCGTGCAGGCCTCGTCGGCGTACGGCGTGCAGAACTGGCTAGAGCTGCTGGTGAAGGTCAGCACGCCGTCCTGCGTGCAGGTGTAGTGCCCTTTTACATGCGAAAACTGCACAAAGTTATACTCCTTGTCAAGTTCCAGTTCTCCGTAGTCCACCACGGCGGCCTGCATGGAGAGCGGGAAGAGCAGGAGTAGGGTCAAGAAGTAACGGTAGAATTTAACCATACTGATAAGAATGAATAGAGTGAATAAAATGTAAGGAAGTTTCGTGCCAATGCAAAAACGACGTGCCGCAAGCCTCGGGTGGAGGACTTGCGGCACGCAGTGTGTGCGGTTAGCGTATGGCTACCTTGGTAACCTGGCTGCCGGTGCGCACCAGTGCTACGCCGCGGTAGCCCGCCGTGCCGATGCGCAGGGTGCCTTGGCCCGAGGCGGTGGCTATGAGGCGGCCGTCGGCGGTGTAGACTTCGGCCTGCAGGGCGCCCGTGCCGCGCACCGTGATGCAGCCTGCGGTGGCGCTCACCTCGACGCTGGCATTGGCTATGCCCACGTGGTCGATGGCCTCGGCCGTCTGCACGGGAGCCAGGTAGGCGTTGATGAGGCGGTCGGTGTTGCCGTCGAAGAGCATGACCACAATGTCGGTGTGCTGCGGGTCGCTCACCGTGGCGGGCACGTCGAACGAGAGCGTGGCCTGCTCATACTGGCCGGCCACCATGGTGGTGGGCAGCAAGCCCTCAGTGCCCGTGAAGGAGCGGCCCACCGTGCCGCGAGCCACGTGGTTGTGCGTGTAGGGCGACACCGACGGTTTGCCGTAGCGGCCGCCCTTGCCCCATTCGCCCAGGTTGGGGTGCGACACGGCTGAGTAGCCATTGCTCTGGTAGCCCACGAGCCCGTTTTCGAGCACCACGGCGAAGAGTTTGAGGTTGAGGTCGGAGGCATTCATGGCGTAGCGCACCTGGCAGGGCACGGTGTAGCGCTTGCCGTCGGCGCTAAGGCTGGCGGTGGCCGTTACCTCAGCCTCGGTGGCCTTCTCCATTTCGCTGGCCACTACGGTTTGCCATGTGCGCATGGTGCTGCCTTCGGGGGCAGTGAACTCGTAGTTGCCCTGCCCGTCGTCGTACATGGGAAGGTAGGCCTCGCTGCTGCGCTGAATGAGGCCCGTGGGGGCTGCCGACAGGCCGAGGAAGGCGTTGTAACTCGACACGCCCGAGGAGAAGGGGTCCTCGCCCCAGCAGTGCAGGGCGATGGGGATGAAGAGGTCGCCGTAGAAACTCTTGAGGCGCTCCGCGGCCAGTATGCCCTTGGGGCAGTTGGTGCACTGCACACCTGTGTGCTCCTCAAGCACCACGCGCTTGGCGGGGCTGAAGGCAAGGCATTTCACGCTGCGGGTGGCGCTGGCCTCTACGCCGTCGAGGCTCACGCTGATGGTAAAGGCATTCTCCTCGCCCTGGGTGAGGGGCAGCGGCTGGCCGAAGGTGAACTCGTAGGTCTGGCCCTTGGTGAGGGCGAGGCCCGAGGGCGTGAGGGTTTCGATGACGTTGCCTGCGCCGTTGAGCAAACTGATGGTGCCGCCCGTAAAGGTGCGTCCCTCCTCGGCTACGGTGATGACGCCGCCCACGGTAGCCTCTGATTGAGCCACCACGGTGCTTTCATATTTCGGAGCGAGATAGTAAGGCTGCTCGCGCACCACTTTCACGTCGTCGATGAAAATGGCGCTCTGCTTCTTGTTGTAGTTGACAAAGGCGAGGTACACCTTCTTGCCGCTGAATGCAGCGAGCGGCAGGTTGTAGGTGGTCCAGTCGCCGGCCAGCTTGCCGTCGTTGGCGCCCGGTGTGAGCTGTTCGTCGAGGAGCAGCGTGCCCTCGGAGCGCATGGTGGCGACGAGTTCGTTGGTGAGGGTGTAGATAGGCTCGTTGCTGGTGTAGGCAATGACCTGCAGCTTGTCGGTGGCCGTCGACTTGTAACTCTGTGCCTTGAAGGAGAGCACGTAGCGGTCGTCCTGCACGTCGATTTGCGGAATGACCATCCAGTCGTCGCTCTGCCCTGCCGAGGTGGTCATCGACGAGGCTGCGGCGCAGAGGTTCTGCGTGTCGTCCTCGTCCCAGGCGGGGAGCCAGCCGTAGCGCACGTCGGTGAAGCCGAGCGCTTGGCCCTCGTCGTTGGCGGGCAGGCGGTCGTTGTCGAAGACGAGGAAGTTGGCCACGCCTTCTGAGAAGTCGTCGCTGAAGACCACGTTCTCCTCGAAGGAGGCGGCGCGCTCGTAGGCACCGTGGTAGGTGATGCTGATGGCCTGGTTGGCCGAGGAAGCGTTGCCCGTCACATCGGTTACGATGCCGGCGGGGAGCTCTACGCGGTAGTCCACTCCTTTATATAGATAGAAAGTGCGCGAGGGGTAGAGCATCACCTGGTCGTCGCCGTAGGCCAGCAGGAGTTCGGCGGCAGGCTCCGTTTCGTCGTTCTGGTACACGTAGCCGCGGGCCTCGCCGTCGGCAATGAGCACGTTGGTGTCGAAGGTAAGGGTGACGGGGCTTGTGCTGAGGTCGAGTTTGCCAAGGGAGTTGCCGTTCTTGGGCGAGGCTTCGATGAGCTGCACGGGAGCATCTTCGCGCCCCATGTACACCACCTTGATTTCGTCGTTGTAGCGCGTGGCGTCGGCTTCAAGGCAGATGGTGCCCTTCGGGATGCGCACACGGTAGAGGCTGCCTGCCTCGAGCGCTCCTTTGCGGAAGGTGATGGTCACGACGTTCGAGCCTTCGTCCGAACTGAAGCCCACGGAGTTGGCCACCACGTTGTTCGAGCGGTCGAGGAGTTCTACGGCCGTGGCATCGCCAGCCACCCGCACGTTGCGGTCGAAGGTGAGCGTCAGGGTGCTGATGCGCGACAGCGTGACACCAGGCGTGGGGCTCACCGTGTAGTTGCTCAGCAGGTTGGTGCTGGCGGCGATGTTCTTGAAGGGCTCAGGCAGCGTGGCCAGGTAGCTCTCGTGCGGACCAATGAGCACGGCAAAGGTGCAACCGTCGTTGCTGATGCCCATGAGCGTGCCTGAGTTTTCGGCGTTGATTTTGTCGGCCAGCGTGAGGCCGTAGCGCTGGCTGATGGCCTGGCCGAAGTCAATCCAGAACTTGCCGCTGCGCACACCGAAGTCGCGGTAGGGGTTGGCGGCGGGGCCGGCGGAGTAACACGTGCCGTCGTTCTCGATGACCCATCCGTAGCGGCTGGTGCTCTCCTCGTCATCGTAGAGGGAGAAATCGCCCGTTTCGGTGTCGAAGACGAAGGGCACCACGTATTCGCTGGGGAAGTCGCTGCCGGGAATGGCCTTCGACATGTGGGCTGCGCCCGTGGCGTAGCGTCCGTTGGCGCTGAGGTTGGCCATTTCGATGAATACCGTGCCCTCCACGTCGGGCTTCCAACGGCCCGAGGTGGTTTCGGTAAAGCCGATGGGCTTGTAGGTGTGCGTGTCGGTGTAGTACACGTAGTAGAAGCAGCCGCCGAGGTCGAAGTCGGTGGGCAGGTAGCTGAACGACATGCAGCCGATGACCTTGTTGCCGTCGGCCGAGATGGCCGTGAAGCGGTTCATGCCCTGGTCCTGGTGCGACATGTCGGCGGTGGGAATGCCCGGCAGGGGCATCAATTCGCCCGTGGCAAGGTTCCACATGGCAGCCTTTTCCTCGTAGAGGCGCGCCTCGCTGGAGTAGTTGAGAATGCCCACGGCGTAGCGGCCGTCGGGTGTGACGGCGCGAATGCTGCCGCAGTCGGCGTCGCCGTCGAGCGCCACAAAGTGCCACTGCTGTTCGGCTACGTTGTAGTAGCCCGGCTTGCTGTTTACCTGGCCCACTACAATCTGGCCGTCATCCGTCACGTCGTGCGCACTGATGGAGAACACTTCGGCTTCCACCAGTCCGCCCATGAGCGTCTGAGCCTGTCCCGTGGCCACGTCTACGAGGCGTGCCCCTGTGTAAAAGTTGGCGTTGTCGGCCGATGCGCCGGCACAGACCGCCCACTTACCGTTGTCCGACAGGTTGGTGACAGCCGCGCCGTCGTCGAATGTGAGCACGTGCAGCACGGGCTTGCCGTCAGCAGTCTGTGCCATGCCTGCTGTGCACACCAAGGCGCACAGCAGCCACATGAGAAGTCTTGATTTCATATAAATATGTGATGTTGGTTGAAATCTGGAAAAATGCTCCGCCAGCCGTCAGCCGCGCCACGGCCCGAAGCCTGCAGCTTCGGTGCTTCATGGGCATGCGGCATGAAACGCTCAAAATGCCCCAAGCGGCCTGTAGCGCTGCAGCGAATGTGAATATCAGACGTATGACGGGGGCGAATCGCCGCAAAAGTACGCATTTTTTCTTTGTTACACCCCTTTTGTTTGCGAGATAAATGCTTGTAAAAGTTTCATATTCATCTATTCACCACCGTCGCTCCGCCGTGCCCGCGGCACCGAGCCCGCCTCGCTGCGGCGCTGCGGCGCGTCATGGCGGCGGGGCGTTTTTTTATCGCAAACAAAAACTGCGATGTAGTAAAAAGTTTTTTAACTTTGCCTGCAAAAATCCTGCACCATGAGTATGCAACACCCCCTGCCTGATGCCAAGGCCGATGTGCGGCGGCGCGTCATTGATGCCGCCATGAAGGCTTTTGCTGAGAAAGGCATACGCTCTGTCACGATGGACGACGTGGCCCACATACTGTCGATGTCGAAGCGCACCCTCTACCAACTCTTTGCCGATAAGCAGGACCTGCTGCTGGCCTGCGTGAAGCGCAAGGATGAGGAGCGCGACGCCATGCTGCAGCAGCTCGTGCAGACCACCGAGAACGTGCTCGAGGTGCTGCTCGTGGTGTTTGAGTTTCGCATGCACGACATGGACCAGGTGCACCCTTCCTTCTTCGCCGACCTGGTCAAGTATCCCAAGGTGCTGCATTATTTCGACGAGAAGCGACGCATGCACGAGGAGGAGGCCGTGGCCTTTCTGGAAAAAGGCGTGGAGCAGGGCTTCTTTCGCAGCGACCTGAACGTACGCATTATCTATTATTGTGCCAGCTCGTCAATCAGCAGTTTGTTGCAGCGCGACGCCTTTCAGCATTGCCGCCCGCACGAAATTTTTCTCAACACCAGCATCGTTTATCTGCGCGGCTGCGCCACCGAGAAAGGCATTGCCATGATTGACGCCTTCCTGCAAGCGCACAGCGACGAGCAGGTGGCACTCTGAGCCTCGTCCCACCTGCGCGGCCAACGGCACAGGCCGCCACCTCCAGCAAGGAACACCCCTACACAACCCACGAACCCACCCGCTACAGCCATCTTGCCGCGGGTGGGTTCGTTTTCGTGGACAGGTGTGCGGGGCACGGTGCGTAATGGCCTTGCCGCGGGATTATCGGTGTCCGGTAAACTTGTTTGAGCGTCCTCCCAAAAATGCGGGTGTTCGGTCACGCACTGAAGGGATGCCGTGGGAGAAAGTGTCCCTGCCGTGGAAGAAACTTCCCACGCCGTGGAAGAAAGTTCCCACGGCGGCCTGTTTTTACGGCCCGCCGCCCCGCCGAAAATAGATGCTACGTAAAAAAGTTTACGTACGACGTGATTTTTTTTACGTACGACGTGATATTTTTTACGTAGCATCTCCTTTTCCCCGTCCCGCGCCCCGCCAAAATAGGTGACGTGACGAGGCGTTGCTGCCCTGCTCGAAAAAGATGCCGTGGTAGGGGGGCGGGTAATAGTTGATGACTTGAATCTGATGCTCCTGTGGTGTCCATAACCACGAAATATCAAAGGCGTTGACTGGACACCCGTTGTGAGTTTTTCTTCACCCGTTGTGAGTTTTTCTTCATGGCATCCGTTTTCCACCATACAAAAGCCCGTCCCAGCGGGAGGTTATTCCACTGGGACGGGCGGTAGGATGGGGTGTTACTTGACGTAGGTCTTCACACCGTTGATGATGTAGATGCCCTGTGCGGGAACGCGGTGCAGGCGGCGGCCCTGCAGGTCGTAGATGCCCTGGCGGCTCGGCTGTCCTGCTTCGGCCTCGATGCTGCCGATGCCTTCGGCCTCGTTGAGGAAGGTGGCCTCGATGGTCATGTGGGTCTCGACGGTGCCTGTGTAGTCCTCATTGCCTTTCACGCTCTGCAGCGTGTAGCCCTGCATGTTAGGAATGATGATGGTGTGCGCCGCGCCGGCCATGTGCAGCGTCTGCGTCTTGCTGAGTTCGTTGCCCTTGGTGTCCTTGCATACGAGGGTGACGGTGAAGTAGGGCTGTACGTGGTACTCGCATACGCGGATGTTGTGGCCCGTGCCGCTGTCCCAGCCCACGAGGTCGCCGTTCTCCTTGCCGTCCCAGTACATGTTGTTTGTACCCTTGACGTTGAACGTTTCGCCATCAGCGTTGAGCGTGAAGGTGAAGAGGCCGCCTGCGGCCGAGGCTGTGGTGCTCTGCGAACGGGCGAGGGCGGGCACATAGAGGTTGTAGTACTCGTTTTTCACCCGCATCTTGTCGCCCGTGGCGAGCAGCGTCCAGGTGGCGGCGGGGGTGAGCCCTGTGGCCGTGAAACTGCGGTTGATGTTCATGGTCTTGTCCTGAATCAGACGGTAGCCCACACGCTGTGCGTCGGTGGAGGCGTCGTAGAGCAGGTAACTGTGGCCCGACACCAGTTCGGTGACGCTGCTGGCTACCTCCTTCACGCCGCTCAGGGCGTCGGTGGTGTAGACAGCTTGCAGGGTGAGGTCGGCCGTGGGCTTGATGACGGTGCCGTCAGCCTGGTCGGCGCTCTGCAGGGTGTAGTATTTCAGTTCGGGCAGTGCCACGGTGTAGCTTCCACCCACGGGGACACTCGTTTCGGTGCGCTGCACGATGGCGCCTCGTTCGTCGCGGCAGTCGAGCACTACGGCGTAGGCCGAGCGCTCGTAGACCACGTTCCAGGCAGCCTCGCCGGCCGAGGTGATTTCCTTCACGGTCATGTTCTTGAACGCGGGGCAGCGTTCGGCTGTGAGTGCGGTGTCCTCTTCGGGCAGTGCGAGGGTGTAGGAGCCCAGCACCTCGCCCGTGGTGGTGGCGCATTGGATGGTGTGCACCTTCACGGCCTGCACGAGCCACTCGGCACCCTGGCTGGCAGGGGCGTCGTAGGCGGCGTCGTTGACGTTGGCACCCGACGAGATGGTGGCGGGGTCAGTGGTGGAGTTGGCCGAGATGGGGAAGAATGACTTGCCGTTGATGAGGAGACGGAAGGCGCTGTGCTCGGGCACAAAGGCCAGCGTAACCTCGGCGGCTGTGCTCGACATGGTGATGGCGCAGCCCCGCTTGGCGGCGAAAGCCTTTGCGGCGCCCACGTAGCGCTGTGTGGCGGCGTTCTGCAGTTTGAGCGTCTGCGTGCCGTCGGCATTGTCGGTGGCTTCGGTCACCGTCCAGGCGTTGTGGGCAAAGGCATCGGTGCTGTGCTGCAGCAGGGTGGCGGTGCCGTTGTCGCAGAGTGCCGTGTGGTTGTAGCCCTCAACGGCGTTGCTGATGAGGTACGTTTTGCCCTGCACCAGATGGTCGTATTCGGGCACGGCGGGCGTGTCGTAGTTTTCGGCGGGAGCAAACTGCCACTGGCCGCCTGCGCCGTCGTTGGGTGCGTTGTAGACGTTGACAGCCAGACCCTGCTTGGGCATGGAAGAGTTGAAGTACTGGCCTGAGTGGGTGTCGCTCTCGATGGAGTAATAATAGTTGTTGCCTATGGTGCCGTAGGCTCCGCTGCCCAGCACAATGTTGTAGTGCTTCTGTGTGGCGTCGTAGACCCAGCGTCCCGACACGGAGATGGCGGTAGGTTCGGGATTGACGGATCCCTCAGGCAGTGCCTTGCACACGAGGGCGTAGTGGCCGGGGTTGTTGGCATCTTCCTCGAGCATCCACCACTGGTAGTCGTAGTTCGCGGCGTTGGCCTCGGCCTGTGCGTTGGTCCAGAGGCGGCCGGCCAGTGCGCCGTTGGCGGCATACTGCTCGATGAGGGGCGAGCCGTCGGCCAGGAGTTCGATGCAGCGGTTCCGGCGGTCGTTGTCCGTGCCGCCCGAGATGAGGCGGTAGTAGTATTTCTTCTCGGCCGTCGAGGTTTTGGGCATGACCTTGTTGTCCTGCTCGCCGCTTGAGGTGAGCATGTAGTAGTTGCAGTACTTGTAGTCGCCGAGCTGCAGGAGGAGTGTGTCGGCCGTCATGCGCTTCTGGAAATCGGCAAAGTCCTTGCGGCTCTGGGGTGTCCAGCCAGCCTCGGCTACGGCGATGAGGCGCGGCAGTGCGAGCCATTCCATGTAGTCGCGGTCGCTCACGTGCTCGGTCCAGAAGGTGGCCTGCACGCCGAGGTCCGTTTCGCTGGGCGGCACGGTGTTGTAGGTTTTGCTCACGTTGTCAGCGCCGGTGCCGGCACCCGGTGGGTCGAGCGGACCGTTGCCCTGCTTGCGGTTGATGTAGTAGGGTCCCCAGGGTGTGTAGATGTTGGGCAGCCCCAGCGAGGCGGCTTTCTGGGCAGCTGCTTCGGGTCCGGTCCAGCAGTAGACGGTAGCCCCCGTCTGCTTGATGAGGTCGAGGTCGGCACCTTCGGCGGTGATGGATTCGTTCCAAACAGCCAGTTTGCGGTCTTTCGATTTTACGAACTCTGCCATCTCGGCAATGAAGTGGCTCTGCAGCTGGCGGTAGTGCGTCAGGTTGAGGTCTTCATACATTTGCTGGCATTCGGCGTTCTGCCTCCACGCGCCATCGGGGCATTCGTCGCCACCGATGTGTATATACTCGTAGGGGAACATGTCAATGAGTTCTGACAGAATGTCTTTGGCAAACTGTACGGCGGCGGGGTTGGCCACGTTCATGATGTCGGAGGAGATGCCGCCGTCGTCCCAAATGGTGTGGTTGCCGTTGGGGTAGCAGCTGAACTCAGGGTAGGAGGTCATGGCGGCGCAGAAGTGGCCGGGCATGTCGATTTCGGGAATAATCTCGATGTGGCGCTCCTTGGCGTAGGCCACGACGTCGCGAATTTCGTCCTGCGTGTAGAAGTAAGGGCCGTAGGGCTCGTTAATCCAATACTGTGAGCAGGTGTACATGTCGGTGAAGCGCGAGTTGGGGGCAATGCTGCCGACGGAGGTAAGTTTGGGGTACTTCTTGATTTCCACGCGCCATCCTTGGTCGTCGGACAGGTGCCAGTGGAAGCGGTTCATTTTGTAATATGACATGACGTCGAGCATGCGCTTCACCTCCTCGACGGTGAAGAAGTGGCGCGACACGTCGAGCATGAAGCCGCGGTAGGCGTAGCGCGGGGCGTCGCTGGTGGTGAAGCAGGGCAGCACGTAGGAGGTGCAGGAGGGGTTGGGCACACCGGCCATGACGTGGGCTGGCAGCACTTTGCGTATGCTCTGGAAGGCGTAGTAGAGGCCGTGAGCCGTGGTGGCCTCGATGCTGACGCCGCTGGTGGAGATGCTGAGGTTGTAGCCCTCGTCGCCCAGGTTGCTCGTGGCGAGTGACACCTTGATGAGCGCGTCGGTGGCGTCGCTCTGTGCCGTTACCTGCAAGCCCGTAGCTGTGGTGAAGACCGTGACAAAGCGCTCCACCTCCGTCACCATGTCGGCGGGCAGGTTGGTGTAGCCTACTGTGAAGGAGGCCGGCAGCGTAAGGGTGCTCGTGCCCTCTACCATGTTGCGCGGCCGGGGAGTGAGGTTGATGAAGTCATCAGCCAGCATCGAGGTGGTGCAGAGGCAGAGTAGCATCAGCAAACTGAAAAGTCTGTTTTTCATGCTTTTGATAGTATTAGTGAGGTTTGTAAAGATGTATCGTGGTAAGATACGGGTTATTTGGTGGCAAAGATAGGTTTTTGCATGCATATTTGCCAAGGTATGTGCCCATTTTATGGAACACTGCCGCACAAAACGGCCGCGACGCCCGTAACCGATGAGGGGTGCGGACGTCGCGGCGGCAGGGTGGGGGGAAGGGCTCAGTCGTCGCTGCTGCTGTGAGCCATGAACTGGAGCACGTAGTAGATGAGCGTGGCGAGCGAACTCAGGGCGGCGGCCACGTAGGTGTAGGCGGCCGAACTCAAGGCCGACACCACAGCCTGCTTTTCGTAGGGGGCAGCCACGCCCGAGGCCTCCAGCCAACGGGTGGCGCGGCGCGAGGCGTCGATTTCGACGGGCAGCGTGACAAAGGAGAAGAGCGTGGTGAGGGCAAAGAGGATGATGCCGCCCAGCATAATCTGCGGCACGACCTCGATGAGCAGGATGCCTGCCAGCAGCACCCACGACACAATGGACGAGGCAAAGGTGACGGCCGGCACAAGGGCTGAGCGCAGCGTGAGCGGACCGTAGGCCGTGGCGTGCTGCACGGCATGGCCGCACTCGTGGGCGGCAACGGCGGCTGAGGCTACGCTGCGGCCGTGGTAGACTGCCTCGGAAAGGTTGACGGTGGCCGTCGTGGGATTATAATGGTCTGTCAGAAAGCCTGGCGTGCAGGTGACGCTGACGTTGTAGATGCCGTTTTCGCGCAGCATGCGTTCGGCCACCTCACGGCCTGTGAGACCCGAAGCCAGCAACTGGCGCGAATACTTGTTCATCTTTGCCTTCAGGTTGGCCTGTACGAGGTAACTAACAAGGGCAATGCCTATAAAAAGAAGGATGCTCATAAGTGTAAAGGGTTTTCAGTGTGAAAATTCGTAGATTTAGTGCGATTGTAGGTTTGCCGCAGCCCATGGGCGCAGCAGGGAGGGCGCTCAACGGCGCAAGCCTATTTTCTCCCTCACAAAGTCCCAGCACTCCTGCATGATGCGGGCACCGAGCAGACGGAGCGATAGGGCATAGACCACGGCGGCCACCGCCACCTTCACGAGCAGCGTGACGAGCAGGTGCTGCGGACAAAGGTGTGCCACGCCCCACGCCGCGCCCATCGCCATGCTCGCCAGGGCAGCAAAGGGCAGGATGTCGCGGGCAAAGAGGCTGAGCCGCAGACCGATGATGCGGCGCACAAAGACGTGCCACACCAGCAGCCACAGCGTGTTGGCCGCCACGTAGGCCACCACCATGCACCGCACGCCATAGGGGTGCAGCACCACGAGCAGCAACAGCTGCACAAGGCACAGCGCCACCGTGTTCCACATATACACCTGGCTTTTGCCCTGGCTGATGAGGAAGTTAGAGCAGAAGGAGGCTATCGGGACGAACGCGCCGCCTATGCACAGATACTGCATGAGGAGGGCCGACGACAGCCACTTCTCGGTAATGGTCAGCGTGATGAACTCCGGCGCCACCAACGCCAGACCAAACATGCAGGGGCACGACAGGAATGCCGTCAGGCGCAGCATTTTGCGGAAGATGGCCTGCTGACGCTGCGGTTCGTCGTACGAGAGGCGGGCAAAGAGCGGCTGCGTCACGCTCCACACCATGCCCGTCAGCGTGGAGTGGCCCATGGTGGTCCACTTGTTGGCCTGGTTGTAGTAGCCCACCGTGCTCTCACCATAGAGGCGGCCGAAGAAGAGGCTGAACAGGTTGTTGTTGACGTGGGTGAAAATGTTGGTGGCCAGCAAGCGCGAGCTGAAGCCTATCATGCCGCGCAGCGGACGCAGGTTGATGCGCCACGTGGGTCGCCATTCCGAAAAATACCAGCCGCCCAGGCTCACCGAGGCGCAGAACACGAGGTTTTGCAGCGCAATGCCCCAGTAGGCAAAGCCCAGCCACGCCAAGGTGATGCCGCACAGACCGCTCACCACGAGCGAGGTGAGACTAATGACGGCCGTCTGCTTGGCCCGCATGTGGCGGAAGAGCCAAGCTCTCGGCGCCGTGCCCATGGCCGAGAACACGAAACTCAGAAACAGCAGGCGCGACAGCGGAACAAGCACGGGCTGGCGAAACCACGCCGCAATGAGCGGGGCGGCGGCAAAGAGCACCGCGTAGACGGTGAGCGAGCACAGCACGTTGAACCAGAACACGGCGTTGTAGTCCTCGCTGCTTGCCTCCTGTTTGCGCGTCAGGGCCGACATGAAGCCGCTCTCCTGCAGCGAGGTGGCAATGAGCGCAAAGATGGTGAGCATGCCCACCATGCCGTAGTCGGCGGGGCTAAGCAGGCGTGCCAACACGATGCCGAATACCAGGTTGAGCGCTTGCTGTGCCGCCTGGCTCAGTCCGCCCCACATCAGCGCACCCGCTGCCTTTTGTTTCAGGTTTGTGTCCGTCATGCCGCAAAGGTACGCATTTTCCACGTGTTGCAAGTGGAACGAGGTGCCTTGGCCGTGTGAAATAAACCAAAACGCGTCCACCAACAAGGCATCACAAACAGCCACCAAGGCGTCAAGGCCCGCCGCCAAGACGCACAAAGGCCGCCCCACGCCGTGCCCGCCACTCCTTATATAAATAGGAAGAGCTCGGGGTGAAACGAAGAAGGCTCGGGGTGAAATGAAGGCGGCTCGGGGTGACGTGAAGAAGGCTCGAGGTGACATGAAGGGCTGACGGCAACGCGCCTGACCGGGCCGTGCACCGCGGCTCTGGTGCGAAAAGTGTGCACCCGTTTGGCAAAAAAGCAGGGGCGGATGTTGCGAACGGCGTTTTTTTCTTATTTTTGCCGCACCAAAAACACGGTATGCACCCCCTGTCGGCCCTCGTGGCGGCAGCGCTCCCGCGGCATACCCATTTATTCACACTTATTCCATGGACGATTATCACGCGGCAACTACCTTGTAAAGCCGATGTGGAACAGGCCGACGGTTTGCGCCTTTTTCATGTCGGTCATCAACCTTGCGCGCAAACTCACTCCACCAAGACGCACCGCCCCGCCTGAGGCTGCGTACGTGGCACCGACACCTGTTCTTCTTATGCGAACCTACTGGAAATATGACGCCTCCTTGCGCACCCTCGAAGCCTGGGAGCCCGACTGCTGGACGCAGGTCACCTGCCCCACGCCCGACGACGAAGAATTCCTCATCGAGGAACTCCACGTGCCCGACTACTTTCTTGACGACATACGAGACAAGGACGAGCGCTCCCGCTACGAGTACGACGAGGGCTGGTCGCTCATCATCCTGCGCATACCTTACATTCGTGAGGTAGCCTCGCGCACGCCGCACACCACCATTCCCCTTGGCATCATCATGAACAAGGGTGTCTGCATCACCGTGTGCAATTTCGAAACCAACATGATGATCGACTTCGTGTCCTACCAGCAGAAGCGCAACCAAGGCTTCACCGACAGCGTCGACCTCGTGTTTCGCCTCTTCCTTTCGAGCGCCGTGTGGTACCTCAAACGCCTCAAGCAGATCAACGTTCTCATTGAGGAAGCTAAGCGCAACCTCGACAAGAAGATTGACAACGAAGACCTCATCGGCCTCTCGCGCTTGCAGGACAGCCTTACCTACTTCATCACCTCCATCCGTGGCAACGAAACGCTCCTCTCGAAACTCAAGTTCAAGCTCCCCGTCGACGAACTCGACGCCGACCTCATTGAGGACGTCACCATCGAGATGAACCAGGCACGTGAAACCACCAACATCTACGCCCACATACTCGACTCCACCATGGAGACCTACGCCAGCATCATCAACAACAACATGGCCCGCGTCATGAAGCAGATGACCAGCGTATCCATTATCCTCATGTTCCCCACGCTCATAGCCAGCATCTTCGGCATGAACCTCATCAGCGGCATGGAGAACTACTGGTGGGGCTTCCCGCTCGTCATCGTGCTTTCCTTCATAGTGACAGGCGTTTTTTATGGCCTTTTCCGCTTCAAAACGTGGATTTGATGCCCTCTCTCTGCCATTTGCGCCCTATATATTTGGTGGACACGTCAAAAAAAACTTCCTTTGCAAGGTCTGCTTCACGCTCCCTCGCCACTCCCCTTGCGGGGTTGGGCACTGCGTGGTAGCAGCATCACCTTATAACACCTAATTACGGTTGCCAAGCACCGCGCCCCCATAGCAGGGGCACGGCATGCCTTGTGCAGCCACCTCTATGACTTGAGGGCACGAGCAGGCTGCCACAGCCTCCCGCGCCCTGCGACCCTATCCTTACAATATGGACGAAATCATGCACAACGGCACGCCCGTGCCGCAGGACGAAGCCGCCGAACAGCTGACGGCCGAAACCACACAGCAGCCTGCCCCCATTGCAGAGCAGCCTGCCGAATTCACAGACAGCAACCCCGAAACCCTGAGCCCTGAGCCCGCGCCACGCACCGACCCCGCCACCAAGCAGGAGGTCATTGAGCGCCTCAAGACCATAGTCTACGAAGGTGCACAAGCCGACCGCAGCGAGCTCGAACGCCTCAAAATGATATATTACCGCCTCCACAACGCTGCAGTGGCCGAGGCACGCGAGCAGTTCATTGCCAACGGTGGAGCACCCGAGGCATTCATGCCCCAGCCCGACCCCGAGGAGGAAAACTTCAAGGCACAAATGTCGCTCATACGCGAGATGAAGGCCAAGGCCGCCGAGGAGCAGGAGCGCGAAAAGCAGGCCAACCTGCAGCGCAAACAGCAAATCATCGAGCGCATCAAGGCCATGGCCGTGTCGCCCGAAGAGGCCGACAAGGGCTACGACGAACTCAAGAAACTGCAGGAGGAGTGGAAAGAAATTAAAAACGTGCCGGCTGAAAATGCCACCGAACTCTGGAAAAACTACCAGCTCTACGTAGAGCAGTACTACGACCAGCTCCGCCTCAACCACGAAATGCGTGCCTACGACTTCAAGAAGAACCTTGAAATCAAAACACAACTCTGCGAGGCCGCCGAAAAGCTCGCCGCCATGGACGACGTCATCGCCGCCTTCCACCAGTTGCAGACACTGCACCAAGAGTATCGCGAAACAGGTCCCGTGGCCAAGGAACTGCGCGACGAAATATGGAAGCGCTTCAAGGACGCCTCCACCGTGGTCAACAAGCGCCACCAGCAGCACTTCGAAGAACTCAAGGCACAGGAGGAGCAGAACCTGGCACGCAAAACCGAACTCTGCGAAAAGGTCGAAACACTCCGCACCGACGAGGCACGCACCTACCAGCAGTGGGACGAACTCACACAGCAGGTGCTCGCATGGCAAGCCGAGTGGAAAACCATCGGCTTCACACCGCGTAAGGTGAACAACGAAATCTTCGAACGCTTCCGCGCCGCCTGCGACGCCTTCTTCCAGCAGAAGACCTCCTACTTCAAGGACATGCGCGAAACACTCGCAGCCAACCTCGCAGCCAAGAACAGCCTCATCGCGCAGGCCGAAGAACTCAAGGACAGCACCGATTGGGCCGCCACCACGCAGAAACTCGTGGAACTCCAGAAGCAGTGGAAGCAGACCGGACCCGTGGCCCACAAGGTGAGCGACGCCGTGTGGAAGCGCTTCAACGACGCCTGCAACGCCTTCTTCAACCGCAAGGCCGAGCAGAACGCCGGACAGCGCAAGGAGGAAGAAGCCAACCTCGCCCGTAAGAACGAAATTCTTGCCCAGCTCGAAAAACTCGCCGCAGAGCCTGCCGCCGACCAGCTTCAGGCCGTGCGCGCCCTTCAGGCCGAGTGGCAGGAAGTGGGACACGTGCCCTTCCGCAAGAAGGAAAAAATGTACCGACGCTACCGCGAACTCTGCGACACCATCTACAACGCCCTGCACGAGAACGCTGGTCGACGCCACATGGACAACTTCCGCCGCAACGTGGCCGAGAAGGAAGGCAACGAGCTCACCCGCGAACGCACCCGTCTGCTCAACGCCCTTGAGGCCAAGAAGCAGGAAATTCAGAACTATGAAACCAACCTCACCTTCTTCCGCGCCAGCTCCAAAAAGGGCAACTCCCTCGTGGCCGACATCGAGAAGAAACTGGCACGCCTCAAGGAGGACCTCGCCCTCATGCAGCAGAAGGTGAAAGCCGTCAACGAACAGATTAACAGCGCTTCGCAAAAGGACTGAAGCAAGCCCTACACACCGGCCGCATGCCACTACCAGGTGCATGCGGCCGTGTGCCGTAAGGCTGCTGCCCCCATGCACGCTCACAGCACAACAATACAACTTCAAAACAGAAAATATGGCAAAGAAAGCACTCCTCATGATTCTCGATGGTTGGGGCATCGGTAAGCACAACCACGGCGACGTCATCTTCTCTACTCCCACCCCCGCTATGGACCGCCTCCAAGCCACCTACCCGCACTCCGAACTGCTGGCCTCGGGTGAAAACGTGGGTCTGCCCGACGGACAGATGGGCAACTCCGAAGTGGGCCACCTCAACATCGGCGCTGGCCGCATCGTCTATCAGGACCTTGTGAAAATCAACCGCGCATGCGCCGACGGCAGCATCCTGCAGAATCCCGAAATCGTGTCGGCCTACGAGTATGCCCGTCAGAACGGCAAGGGCCTCCACCTCATGGGCCTCACCTCCACTGGTGGCGTGCACTCCTCGCTCGACCACCTCTTCAAGCTCGTCGAGATAGCCAGCACCTACGGCATTGCCGAGCGCACCTACGTACACTGCTTCATGGACGGCCGCGACACCGACCCCAAGAGCGGTAAGGGCTTCATCAGCATGCTGCAGGAGCAGTGCAACAAGTTTGGCGCACACATCGCCTCCATCATCGGCCGTTTCTACGCCATGGACCGCGACAAGCGCTGGGAGCGCGTCAAGGTGGCCTACGACCAACTCGTCGAGGGTAAGGGCCGCGCCGTGACCGACATGGTTCAAGGCGTGCAGAGCTGCTACGACAGCGACTCCGAGGAACACAAAAACACCGACGAGTTCATGGAACCCCTCGTCAATGCACAGGTCGACGGCCGCATCAAGGAGGGTGACGTCGTCATCTTCTTCAACTACCGCAACGACCGCGCCAAGGAACTCACCGTGGTGCTCACCCAGCAGGACCTCCCCGAGCACGGCATGCACACCATCAAGGATTTGCAGTACTACTGCATGACCCCTTACGATGCCTCGTTCGAGGGCGTACACATCCTCTTCCCCAAGGAAAACGTGCAGAACACCCTCGGCGAATACCTCTCGGCCAAGGGCCTCAAGCAGCTGCACACGGCCGAAACCGAGAAGTATGCCCACGTCACCTTCTTCTTCAACGGCGGACGCGAAACGCCCTACGAAGGTGAAGACCGCATCCTCGTGGCCTCGCCCAAGGTGGCTACCTACGACCTCAAGCCCGAAATGTCGGCCTACGAGGTGAAGGACAAACTGGTGGCTGCCATCAAGGAAAACAAGTACGACTTCATTGTGGTGAACTTTGCCAACGGCGACATGGTGGGCCACACCGGCGTCTACGAGGCCATCGAGAAAGCCGTCATCGCCGTCGACACCTGCGTGGGCGAAGTGGTGGACGCTGCCAGCGCCACGGGCTACGAAACCATCATCATAGCCGACCACGGCAATGCCGACAACGCTGTGAATGAAGACGGTACGCCCAACACGGCACACTCCCTCAATCCCGTGCCCTTCATCTACGTCACCGACAACAAGGCCGCCCACGTGCGCAACGGTGTGTTGGCCGACGTAGCCCCCAGCATCCTGCACATCATGGGTCTGGAGCAACCCGCCGAAATGACGGGCACCAACCTCATCGAGGACTAACACCCGAGGCCATGCCCAGCGCCGCCCTCAGCGTGCACCCTGCATGGCCCGTCACCCTCCCTCACCTGCAGCCCCGCGCCACCACCCTGTGCCGTGGGGCTGCAGTGCGTTCAGCCACGGGCAAGCCGAGGGCTGCTACGTGCTCCGTGTTTATACAATGCCCGTGGCTCATCATAAAGGGGGTCTTGTGCAAAATACGGGTGTCAGGTCTACGCATTGAAGTCAGGTTGTCACAACGGGATGCCGTGGGAAAAAGTTACCCAGCCGTGGAAGAAACTTCCCACGCCGTGGAAGAAAGTTCCCACGGCTGCCTGTTTTTACGGCGCGCCGTCCCGTCGAAAATAGATGCTACGTAAAAAATTTTACGAACGACGTGATTTTTTTTACGTACTACGTGATATTTTTTACGTAGCATCTCCTTTATCCCGTCCCCCGACCCACCGAGAACAGATGTGTGGGAATGGTTTTTTCCACGCCGCCCCGTGTGCCCTGTCCGTGAGCGCGCGGGGCTGCCGGTGCATCAGCGTGTGGCAGATAGCGGCGGCGGTGGTGAACGGCTACCCATAATTTATTTGTAACTTTGCGGCAGCGAAACTCTACGAAACGCAATGGACGAACAAAGCAGACAATTTGCCGTGTTGCAGGAGAAGCCCGTGGGAAGCCTGCTGCTGCAGTATGCCATACCGGCTATTGTGGCCATGGCCGCCTCGTCGGTCTACAACGTGATTGACGGCATCTTCATAGGGCAAGGCGTCGGGCCCGAGGCCATTATGGGCTTGGCACTGACCACGCCCCTCATGTCGCTCACCGCTGCCTTTGGTGCCATGGTGGGCGTGGGCGCTGCCACACTGATGAGTGTGAAACTCGGACAGCGCGACTACGACACGGCCAAGAAGATTTTGGGCAACGTGGTGCTGATGAACGTAGGCATCGGCCTGCTGCTGAGCCTTGTGCTCCTGCTCTTTATTGAACCTATCCTCCTCTTTTTCGGAGCCAGCCAAGCCACGCTGCCCTATGCGCAGCAGTTTATGACCGTCATTCTGCTGGGCAATGTGGTGACCCACCTCTACCTCGGGCTGAACGCCATGCTGCGCTCCACCAACCGCCCCAAAAAAGCCATGCATGCCACCTTCGGCACCGTGCTGCTCAACTGCGTGTTGGCGCCCCTCTTCATCTTCGTGCTGGGGTGGGGCATACGCGGGGCGGCGCTGGCCACCGTGCTGGCGCAGTTGTGCATGCTTGCCTGGCAGATAAGGCTCTTCACCCGCCCGGACGACATGATACACCTGGAGCGGCGCCTCCTGAAGGCCGACGTGCACATCATGCGCGAGTCGCTCATGGTGGGCCTGCCGCAGCTCCTCATCAACCTGTGCGCCTGCCTTGTGGCTGCCACCATGACGCGCAGCCTCACCGTGTATGGCGGCGATGTGGCCGTGGGCGCATTCGGCATTTGCAACAGGCTCCTGCTGCTGGTGGTGATGATATCGATTGGTTTGAACCAAGGCATGCAGCCCATTGCGGGCTACAACTTCGGCGCACGCCGCTATGACCGCGTGGTGGGCGTGCTGCGCATCACCCTGGTGTGGGCTACGGTGGTGACGCTCTCGGGCTTCGTGGTGGGCACCTTCTTTGCCGAACCCATCGTGACGCTCTTTGCCAAGGATTCGCCCGAACTCGTCGGTACGGCGAGCCACGCCCTGAACTGCATGGTGATGTGCTTCCCCATTGTGGGCATACAGATAGTGAGCACGGCCTTCTTTCAGAGCATCGGTTATGCGGGCAAGAGCATATTCCTCTCCCTCACCCGTCAGCTCATCTTCCTGGTGCCGGCCATTTTCATCCTGCCCCACTTCTTCGACGACCCGCTTGAGGGACTCTGGCACGCTGCCCCCACGGCCGATGCGCTGGCCTCGGTGCTGGCCATCACACTCCTTATTATATATGTGCGTAAACTGCAGCGCGGCGACGTGAAGCAAATCTGATAACCCTAACCTCCTTACCACTATGAAGCACTTTGTCATCAACATAGGCCGCCAGCTGGGCAGCGGCGGACGGGCCGTGGGCCACAAACTGGCCGAACGCTTCGGCATCAGCTACTACGACCGCGAAATACTGGAGATGGCGGCCCGCGAGAGCGGTTTGTGCCCCGAGGTGTTCGAGCGCAGCGACGAGCGCAACAACTTCATGCGCACGCTGGGCAACATCATTCCACTCATAGGCGGAGGTGCCACCTACTACGGCCACCAACTGTCGGGCGAAAACCTGTTTCGCATACAGAGCGAGGCCATACGCCACGCCGCAGGTCAAGGGTCGTGCGTCTTTATCGGACGTTGTGCCGACTATGTGCTGCGCGACTTTCCGCGCTGCGTGAACATCTTCATAGCTGCCGACATGCCCGACCGCATAGCCAACGTGTGCCGCACACAAGCCTGCACCGAGGAAGAGGCACGCCTGCTCATAGCACAGGGCGACAAGCGGCGCGCCGACTTCTACAACTTCTACAGCTCAGGCACTTGGGGCGCTGCCGACACCTACCACCTCTGCATCAACACGAGCGTGCTGGGCATCGACGAAAGCACCGACTTCATAGCCCGCTTTGCCGAGAAGAGACTGGGGCTGTAATGGCTCGTTATGTTGAACCTACCTTTAGCCACACACTTACCTTACAGTTATGACTACCACACACACCACGCTGGGCAGGCACTGGCTGCGCAGCCTGCTCATGCTCCTCGTGTTGGCACACTGCCTTGGCTTGCAGGCACAGCAGGCGCAGGAACGCCGCCGTTGCAAAACGGGTTTCCTGCTACCCGAGTTTTCCGACGCCAAGATTATGCAGTCGTTCGGCCGCTACGTCAAGGCCAAGGCCAACATCCTCATCAAGGGCGCCGCACTCTGCTACATGGAAGACGGCAAGGTGATGAAGGCCAAGACCGACGGCATATTTGGCGTCAACTTCGGCGACACGCTGCGCTACGTCAAGGTGAACGGCGCCATGGCCCGCGTGGTGGCGCAGAAGAAATACCACCAGTTGCTCTGTGTGACGCAACTCGACGAGAACCTCTACAGGGAGGAGCGTCTGGGCACATCCGACATGTCGTATTTCGATGCCTCCGACCTCAACATCTTCATGCAGCTTGACGGCCTTGAGAACGAGGCCGAAAAGGGCGTGCCCCTGTGCGATACCTACTACTTCTCGGTGAAAGGGCGCATCATCCGCGCCAATGAAACGGAGTTCAAGAAGGTGATGGACCCCGGGCAGAAGCAGGCCTTCAAGGTGCTGATGGGCAACCGCTTTTGGAGTTGGAAGGACGAGGAGTCGCTGAAGATGCTGCTCGACTTCCTGCCGCTCTGACCACGCTTGCCGGCACGCGCCGCAGGCTTTCAAACAACCCACTACACTTGAACCAACCGATGCAAGTAATCCCCAATTCGGCGCAAGCCTGGTTTCTGGCTGCGCGCCCCAAAACGCTGCCTGCGGCCCTTGTGCCCGTGGTGACGGCCACGGCCTTGGCGTGGTCGAAGGGCGAGGTGAACCCCGTGCCCGTGGTGCTGTGCATGCTCTTTGCCTGCCTGATGCAGGTGGCAGCCAACCTGATCAACGACCTCTACGACTTTCTGCGAGGCAGCGACCGTGCCGACCGTCTGGGGCCCGAGCGTGCCAGCCAGCAAGGGTGGATTACGCCGCGTGCCATGCGCTTTGGCATAGCGCTGACGCTGCTGATGGCCTGCAGCTGTGGCCTCGGGTTGCTGCCCTATGGCGGCGTGGCGCTGGTGGCGCTGGGCGTGGCCTGCGTGGTGTTTGCCTTTCTCTACACCACGCTGCTCAGCTACGTGGGCTGCGGCGATGTGCTCGTGCTGGTATTCTTCGGACTGGTGCCCGTGCTCGGCACCTACTACGTGCTGCGGGGCGAACTGTGCACCGAGGCATGGTGGCTGGCCGCGGCCTGTGGCACGGTGGTCGACACGCTGCTGGTGGTGAATAACTACCGCGACCGTGAGCAGGACCTGGTGAGCGGCAAACGTACGCTCATTGTGCTGATAGGCGGCAAGGCTGGCGCGTGGCTCTACCTGCTGCTCGGACTGGCGGCCTATGTGATGCTGGCGCTGGTGGCCCTCAACGGCTATCTGTGGACGGCCATCCTGCCCCTCTTCTACCTGCTCCCGCACTACCTCACCTGGCGCAAAATGGTGAAGATAGGGCAGGGCAGGGCACTGAACCGCGTGCTCGGCTTCACGGCACGCAACATCCTTACCTTTGGCGTGCTCGCCGCACTGAGTTTCCTGCTGCCGTAGACGCCGGCTGCAGGCTACACATTTTTTTGAAAAGCAGAATGCACAAAGCATCGCTTTTTGTAACGACGACGGCCGAAAATAGGCGTTTCGTGCCAGAATGTTAGCATGCCTTTACACTTTTTGCGTAACTTTGCATGCACGAAAAATTGTACAGACATGAAGCCATTTACATTTTCCCCGCGCTTGTTCAGTGAAATCAGGCACTACAACAAAGAGAAGTTGATGGCCGACCTCATGGCCGGCTTGATAGTGGGCATTGTGGCCCTTCCGCTTGCCATAGCCTTTGGCATCGCCTCGGGCGTGTCGCCGTCGCAAGGCATTCTGACGGCCATCATCGGCGGTTTCATCGTCTCGGCCTTGGGCGGAAGCCGGGTGCAGATTGGCGGACCTACGGGCGCCTTCATCGTCATTATCTACGGCATTGTGAGCAACCCCGAACTCGGACTGCCGGGGCTGATGATTGCCACGATGATGGCCGGCGTATTCCTCATTCTGCTCGGTGCGTGCAAGCTCGGCACCATCATCAAGTTCATCCCTTACCCCATCGTGGTGGGCTTTACGAGTGGTATTGCCGTCACCATTTTCACCACACAAATCAAGGACCTCTTCGGACTGTCGATTGAGGGGAAAATGCCGGGCGACTTCCTGTCGAAGTGGATGCTCTACTTTCAGCATTTTGAAACCGTTGACTGGATAACGACCCTTGTGGGCGTGCTCAGCATTGTCATCATATCCCTCACGCCCAAGGTGAGCAAAAAAATTCCCGGCTCGCTGCTGGCCATCGTGCTGATGACGGTGGGCGTGTACTTCATGAACGCCTACAGCAACCTGCATGTGAGCACCATCGGCGACCAGTTTGGCGAAATCAAAGCCGTCATTCCGCCCCTCACCATGCCGAGTGTAACGTGGGAAGGCCTCAAAAGCCTGCTGCCCACAGCCATGGTCATTGCGGTGCTCGGTGCCATTGAGTCGCTGCTGAGTGCCACCGTGGCCGACGGTGTGTGCGGCGACCATCACAACAGCAACCAGGAACTCATAGGCCAGGGCGTGGCCAACCTGTGCACACCGCTCTTCGGCGGCATACCTTGCACGGGTGCCATAGCCCGTACGATGACCAACATCAACAACGGCGGACGCACTCCCGTGGCCGGCATTGTGCACGCCGTGGTGCTTCTGCTCATCTTCCTGCTGCTCATGCCGCTCGCAGCCTATATCCCCATGGCCTGTCTGGCTGGCGTGCTCGTGGTGGTGTCTTACAACATGAGCGGCTGGCGCACCTTTCTGCAAATCATGAAGAACCCTAAGAGCGACGTGGCTGTGCTCTTCATCACCTTCCTGCTCACCGTCATCTTCGACCTCACCATTGCCATCGAGGTGGGGCTGCTTATTGCCTGCCTGCTCTTCATGAAACGCATGGCCGAAACGACGCAGATCAAGGTGATTGCCGACGAAATTGACCCCAACGAAGAAACTGACGCTGTGGTGCACGAGGAACACCTCATCATTCCCCAAGGCGTGGAGGTGTATGAAATCAACGGCCCCTACTTCTTTGGTATCGCCAACAAGTTTGAGGAAATCATGGCGGCCATGAACGATCACCCCAAGGTGAGGGTCATTCGTATGCGCCGCGTGCCTTTCATCGACTCCACGGGCATTCACAACTTGCAGAACTTGTGTGAAATGAGCCACCGCGAGGGAACGCACATCGTGCTGTCGGGTGTGACACCCAATGTCTACTCCGTGCTCGAGCACAACGGCTTCTGCCGCCTGTTAGGCAAGGACCACATCTGCCCCAACATCAACGTGGCGCTCGAACGTGCTGCCAAAATCGTGGGTCGCGGCAGCAAGAAGTAACGTGCCCCCTCCGCGCCCCCTCCGCACCCCGTCAGCGCCACTCCTAACCGCCCCCTCTTTTACCATGTATCAGGAAATCAATCCCCGTCCCAGCGGCCGCATCGAAGTGGTGTGCGGCTCCATGTTCTCGGGCAAGACCGAAGAACTCATCCGCCGCTTGAAGCGAGCCAAGTTTGCCCGTCAGCGCGTCGAGATATACAAGCCCGCCATCGACACCCGCTACTCCAGCGAGGAAGTCGTGTCGCACGACAGCAACTCCATCTCCTCCACACCCGTCGACTCTGCCCGCAGCATCCTCCTGCTGGCCTCCGAGGCGCAGGTGGTGGGCATCGACGAGGCGCAGTTCTTCGACGACTCGCTGGTGGAGGTGTGCAACGAACTGGCCCGCATGGGCAAACGCGTCATTGTGGCAGGGCTCGACATGGACTTCAAGGGCGAACCCTTCGGTCCGATGCCCGCCCTCATGGCCGTGGCCGAGGAGGTGACCAAGGTGCATGCCATCTGCGTGAGGTGCGGCAACCTGGCCTACGTGTCGCACCGCAAGGTAGCCAACGAGCACCGCGTCATGCTGGGCGAAAAGGAAGAGTACGAACCCCTGTGCCGCGAATGCTATAAAGACAGCCAGCAGCAAGCGTAGCCACGTGGCGACAGACGCTTGCAGGATGCCGCGAGCCAAGGAGGCTTGACACCCCTTAACATGATGCAGGGTTATTTATTACGCATCTTGCCGTCTAAACCGCTCAATAGCCTTACCTTTGCAAGCAGAATAACAGTATAACCCAAACAAAAGACAAATCGATATGAAGAAATTTGCCATTCTGTGCTTCTCGGCCCTGCTTTGCGTAGGCCTCGTGGCACAGACCCCCCAGAAGAAGAAAGATTGCTGCCAGAAAGCCAAAACCGAATGCTGCCAGAAGGCTGATTGCAAGCAGAAGTGCGATGGTAAGCAGAAGTGCGATGGCAAGCAGAAGTGCGACAAGCAGCAAGCCAAGTGTGGCTCCTGCAAGCAGAAGTGCGACAAGCAGCAAGCCAAGTGCGGCTCCTGCAAGCAGAAGTGCGATGGCAAGAAGCAGTGCGACGGCAAGAAGCAGTGCGACGGCAAGAAGCAGTGCGATGGCAAGCAGAAGTGCTCCAGCAAGAAGCAGTGCAGCAAGTAAGCACTCCTTGCTCCACACGATAAAACCGGTGTAAACAACCAAAAAACCACAGCGCCCGAGGCATTTCCGCCCCGGGCGCTTTACATGCCCAGCAGCGCCCCGGAGCAAACGTAACTTTTTTGCTCACTTATTGGTAGAGTGTGCTGTTTTTCTTACCTTTGCACCGCGTCTAAGGCAGCGGCCTCCGTGCGTGTGGCCCCCCTTCGCGGTGAAGCAGCATGCAGGCACCGCCCCAGCCTTGATGCGCACGAAAAATTGTCAAAACGGACGCGGAAGCGCAGCCCCCCAGCGCGGCAGCCTTTCGTACCACTATATAACAGATATATGAGTGAGCAACTAAGAAAAATCAAGCAGCTTGTTGAGCTTCGCCAGAAGGCCCGCTTGGGCGGCGGCGAGAAGGCCATCGAAAAGCAGCACGCCAAGGGTAAAGCCACGGCACGTGAACGCATCGAACTCCTCCTCGATCAGGGTTCGTTTGAGGAAATGGACATGTTCAAACTCCATCGCTGCCACAATTTCGGCATGGAGAAGAAGCAGTATCTGGGCGATGGCGTAGTGTGCGGCAGCGGTACCATCAACGGCCGCCTGGTCTACGTCTTTGCGCAGGACTTCACCGTCAACGGTGGTTCTCTTTCTGAAACCATGGCGCAGAAGATATGCAAAGTCATGGACCAAAGCATGAAGATGGGTGCGCCCTGCATAGGCATCAACGACTCCGGCGGTGCCCGCATTCAGGAGGGCATCAACGCTTTGGCCGGCTTTGGCGAAATCTTCCAGCGCAACATCGAGGCCAGCGGCGTCGTACCCCAGATTTCCGGCATTTGCGGCCCCTGCGCCGGCGGTGCCGTTTACAGTCCCGCACTCACCGACTTCGTGGTCATGCTGCAGGGCGTCAGTTACATGTTCCTCACTGGTCCTAAGGTTGTGAAAACCGTGACGGGCGAGGACGTCACGCAGGAAGACCTCGGCGGTGCACAGGTGCACAGCACCAAGAGCGGCGTATGCCATTTCGTGGCCGAAACCGAGGAAGACTTCGCCGCCATCGTGCGCAAGCTCCTTTCCTACATTCCCCAGAACAACATGGAGCGTGCTCCCCGCGTGGAATGCACCGACCCCATCGACCGTAAGGAAGATTCGCTCAATGAAATCATCCCCGACAACCCCAACATGCCCTACGACATGTACAAGGTCATCGGCGCCATCACCGACAACGGCGAGTTCATGGAAGTGCAGCGCAACTTTGCCCGCAACATCATCATCGGTTTCGCACGCTTCAACGGCGAGAGCGTGGGCATTGTGGCCAACCAGCCCAGCGTGTATGCCGGTGTGCTCGACTGCAACGCTTCGCGCAAGGCAGCCCGCTTCGTACGCTTCTGCGACTGCTTCAACATCCCCATCGTGTCGCTCGTCGACGTGCCCGGCTTCCTGCCCGGCACAGGTCAGGAGTACAATGCCGTCATCGACCACGGTGCCAAACTGCTCTACGCTTACGGCGAGGCCACTGTGCCCAAGGTCACCGTCACCCTGCGCAAGAGCTACGGCGGCAGCCACATCGTGATGGGTTGCAAGCAACTCAAGGCCGACCTCAACTACGCATGGCCCTCGTCTGAAATCGCTGTGATGGGTGCTGCTGGTGCCGTAGCCATCATCGACGGTAAGGAGGCCAAAACCAAGGACGACCCCAAGGCCTTCCTCGCCGAGAAGGAGAAGGAGTACAACGACCTCTTCACCAATCCCTACAAGGCTGCCGAGTACGGTTACATCGACGACGTCATCGAGCCGCGCAACACGCGTTTCCGCATCTGCCGCGCACTGGCACAGTTGGCCAACAAGCGCGAGGTGCGTCCCGCCAAGAAGCATGGCAACATCCCCCTGTAACCTCTTGCTAACAACACAGGTATGAAAACATTCAAATACTCGCTGGGCGACCGCGAGCTCACCATCCGTCTCGACGAGAAGCAGGGCACCATTGCCGACATCCTGCTCGACGGCAACCATCCCACGGTTTCCGAACACGACATGCAGGCCTTCGCAGCAGTCATTGCCTTGGCCCTCATCGAGCATGAGGTGGAAATCGTACACGACGACGAGCCCGGCATCATCACCGTTGAGCACCACCACACGGGATGGAACAATCCCTCGGCGCTCATGACGCAAATTTAATTCACAACACATCCAGCATGAAGCAATATAAATATACCATCAACGGAGCCCAGTACGACGTCACCATCGACAGTATCTCCGGTTCCAAGGCCAAGGTCGAGGTCAACGGCATCCCCTTTGAGGTCGAGATGCACGGTTCCTCACTTGTCGAAGAGGCACTCCCCACGGTGCAGACCGCCGATGCGCCCGCCGCACCTGCTCCTGCCGCAGCCCCCGCCGCCGCTCCTGCCGCTGCAGCCCCCGCTGCCAAGAGCGGTCCTGGTGCCGGTGCACCCGTCAAGGCACCCCTGCCCGGCGTCGTAACGAAGATTTTGGTAGAGGCCGGACAAAACGTGAAGAAAGGCGACACTGTGCTCGTGCTCGAAGCCATGAAGATGGAAAACAACATCACCGCTGAGGCCGATGGTCAGGTTACGGGCATCTGCGTAGCCGCCGGCGACAGCGTCATGGAGGGCACCACGCTCCTCACCATTGGCTAACATACCCTGCGCCCCACGGCGCACACACCTTACACCGCAACGCGCTTTCGCCCCACGGCGAGGCGCGTTGTGTCGTCAGCCCCCTCTCCGCCCCGTAGCCCCCCGTTTTGGGGTGAAGCCACGGGGCTTTTTTGGGGGAAAATGGATAGGCTCGGGCAATGTATCGAGGGCTGCTTTCAAGAAATAGAGGGTCTTTCGCAAAAAATGGATGGGCTCTTTCAAGCCGAGGATATGCTCTTTCATCCCCCAGGTTTTCATCATCAAGCCCCAGGCTACCTTTTTCAAGCCGTGCGTCGTATTCTCCCTGCCGCCCACCTTCTTTTCTCATCCCTGCACCCTCGTCTGCTCCCTGTTTAGCTCCTTTTCCCCGCCTTCCGTTCCGCTTTGCATCCCGCCTTTCGCCTTTCCCTTCACAGCGCTGCGTCTCGTTTCCTGCGCAGCATAGGCTGTTTTTGCCGTGAGAAATGTGTAAATTCGCAGCCACATGCCGCTGCGCCGCGCCTCGGGGTGCCGTGTGGCCGTATAGAATAGGGAACATGTCCACAAACCGTTTGCAATACATTGAGCGGCTTCGCTTTCCGCTGGCCTGCTGCGTGGTGCTCATACACTGCGCCAACTCCGTGTGGCGTGAGGCCCTGTGTGAGCAGAGCAGCCTGTGGGAGGTACTCATGTACTGGCTCTCGCACAGCCTGCCGTCGTTTGCCGTACCTCTGTTTTTCGCCCTCTCAGGTTACCTCTTCTTCCTGCGTCCCACGGTGTGGAACGGGCAAGTCTATTTCAAGAAACTCGAGCGCCGCGTCTTCACCCTGCTTGTGCCCTACCTTTGCTGGAACCTCCTGGCCTGCGCCCTCTATGCCGTGCAGGCCCGTGCCAGCGGCTTGCCCTGGCCTCTCGGCAACAGTCTGGTGCACGTGTTCTGGGGCTACCGCGAACTGCGTGGCGCCACCTTCAATGCCTTCGGCTTCCCCCTCGAGGCCACCCTGGCACCAGCGCAAATGCCCCTGTGGTTTGTGCGCGACCTCATGCTCCTCGTCATACTCTCGCCCCTGCTGCGCTGGTTGTTGCGGCATGCGGCGTGGCCCTTTCTGGTGCTGGTGGGCACGGCCTACTACCTCGAGCTCTGGCCCTGCTATGGTGGCGTGACCCTCATAGGCCTGTGGTATTTCAGTCTTGGCGCATGGTTTGGTGTGCGTGGGCTCGACCCCTTGCATCACCTCGGCCGTCTGTCGCGCCTGGCCCTGCCCACAGCCGTGCTGCTGTTAGTAGCGTTGGCCTGCCTGCCCGAGGGCTTTTGGTACAGCGTGGCCCAAGCCCTCTACGTGCTGGCCGCCATGCTGGCCGCCGCCGTGTTGGCCCAGCGCCCCGTTCATGGCAGCCGCCGCATGCAGTGGTTAGCGGCGAGCAGTTTCTTTGTCTACGCCTCCCACACCATCGTGCTGCTTCCGCTCAGCCGCGTGCTGGCAGGGCTCGTAGCCCCGTTAGGCCCTGCCGCCAGTTTTGCAGCCTACCTGCTCTGTTTGCCGCTCACCGTGGGCCTGTGTCTGGCAGCCTATGCCCTGCTCACCAAGAGCCTGCCGCGTGCAGCTTGGCTCCTTACGGGCGGAAGGAAATAAGGGAGGGTGAAAAACGGACGCCGCCCCATTCATTCAGTATTTTTGAAACTCAATATCTACAATATGGAAAAGAAATTCCACCCTGGCACCCTCTGTGTGCAGGCTGGCTGGCAGCCCAAAAAGGGTGAGCCCCGCGTGCTCCCCATCTACCAGAGCACCACTTTCAAGTATGACAACAGCGAGCAGATGGCGCGCCTCTTCGACCTCAAGGACGAGGGCTATTTCTACACCCGTCTGCAAAATCCCACCAACGATGCCGTGGCCGCCAAGATAGCAGCCCTCGAGGGCGGTGTGGCCGCCATGCTCACCGCCAGCGGACAGGCCGCATCGTTCTACGCCGTCTTCAACATCTGCGAGGCCGGCGACCACTTCATCTCCTCCAACACCATCTACGGCGGCACCTACAACCTCTTCGGTGTCACAATGAAGAAGATGGGCATTACCTGCACCTTCGTCGACCCCGATGCCACCGACGAGGAAATCGAGGCCGCATTCCGTCCCAACACCAAGTGCTTCTTCGGCGAAACCATTTCCAACCCCGGCGGCCACGTTTTCGACATCGAGCGCTTCGCCCGCATGGCCCACAAGCACGGCGTGCCCCTCATCGTCGACAACACCTTTGCCACCCCCATTCACTGCCGACCCTTTGAGTGGGGGGCCGACATCGTGACCCACTCCACCACCAAATACATGGACGGCCATGCCTGTGCCGTGGGCGGCTGCATTGTCGACAGCGGACGCTTCGACTGGATGGCCCACGCCGACAAGTTTCCCGGCCTCTGCGCTCCCGACGAGAGCTACCACGGACTGGCCTATGCCAAGGCTTTCGGACCGAAAGCCTACATCACCAAGGCCACGGCCCAGCTCATGCGCGACCTTGGCAGCATACAGAGCCCCGAAAACGCCTTCCTGCTCAATCTCGGCCTCGAGTCGCTCCATCTGCGCATGCGGCAGCATGTGGCCAACGCCCAGCAGGTGGCCGAGTACCTGCAGAGCGACCCTCGCGTGGCATGGATTAGTTATGCGGGTCTGCCCAACGACAAATACCATGCGCTGGCGCAGAAGTACCTGCCCCAAGGCGGTTGCGGCGTGATAGCCTTCGGGCTCAAGGGCTCGCGTGAGGAGGCCATTCGCTTTATGGACCACCTCAAGATGATTGCCATTGTGACCCACGTGGCCGATGCCCGCACCTGCGTGCTGCACCCCGCCAGCCACACGCACCGCCAGCTCAGCGACGAGCAGTTACGCGAGGCCGGCGTAGCCCCCGACCTCATTCGTCTGAGCGTGGGCATTGAAGATGTGGAGGACATTCTGGCCGACATACGCCAGGCCCTCGACAGCATGTAAGGCCACCCCGCCACCCACGCACCGCTGCCCGTTAGCCGGCAGCCTACACTTAGCACCATGCTCTCCCACGCGCCCCGTGCCGTAGGAGAGCATGGTGCTTTTGTGTGTGGAATGTAATTCGACCCATCCTCTCCGCAGCATCGCGCAGCCCATTGGGCCAATCCACGCCCGTATGGCTCTTTCGCCGCCTGCGTGGCCGTCATGCAGTTACGCCCCATTTATTACGTAGCATCTATTTTCGGCGGGGTGGGGGATGGGAAAAAGGAGATGCTACGTAAAAAAACGCACGTAGTACGTAAAAAAACTCACGTCGTTCGTAA
>SFEP01000085.1 GCA_004557185.1 Bacteroidales bacterium | reverse complement strand
AAAAAAACTCACGTCGTTCGTAAATTTTTTTACGTAGCATCTATTTTCGGCGGTGCGGCGGGCCGTAAAAACAGGTCGCCGTGGGAACTTTCTTCCACGCCGTGGGAACTTTCTTCCACGGCGGGGGATTTTTCTTCCACGGCATCCGTTGGAGGCAACGCCTTCAATGCGTTTACCGAGCACCCGTCTTTTCTATGGGCGCCCATACAAGTTTACCGGACACCAATAATTCAAAGGCTCGTTTTAGCAGACAGCCGATGAAGCATGCGGGAAAAAGAGGATGGGGACCTACTCTTTCAGAAGTCACCCCGTTATCCCTATTGATGGACACCACAGGTGCATCAGATTAAGGTCTTCAACGATTACCCGACACCCATTTCACGGCATCATGTTCCAGCGGGGCAGCAATTCGTCTTCACGACATCTGTGCTCGGTGGGGCGGGGGACTGGAAATGCCCTCGAAACGAGGAAGAACGGCTGCCCGAGTGAACAGAATGTGGGGCGGACAAAAAAGTAGGCGTGCTAACTTTTATCCTGCTATTTCTATATCCAGTTGTTCTGAAAGCGTTTGACAGCGATTGATTCCGTAAGGATACGCACAAACTCCTGCATCGACAGTTTGCGATAGGTCTCTTTCAGGATATGGACACAGCCCGACATCTGGTTGTCGGGAACATTGATAGGCACGGCCTTCACATCGCCCACGCCGTATATGGTATCTTCTGCCAACACGGTGACGAGGTTCGTCTGGCGTACGAGTTTCAAGAGCGTGTTCACATTATTCAGTTCGATACGTATCTTGAATTGTTCGTAATCTGACACAATGTTGTCAAAGGCATTACGGGCCTGCAACCCCTTTGAAGGGAGTGCCAAATCGTAGTTTGCAAGTTCGGATATGGCCACTTTGTCTTTCGAGGCAAGGGGGTGGTTCGTCCCGACTACGGCCGACAGGGTGTTCTGAAACAGAATATGCGACTCCACATGGGGCAAGGGCTGAAGGGGCTTGAAGGCGAGCACGAAGTCGAGCTCGTGATTGGAGAGCAATTCCATCAGCTCATTCATCTGTTTGTACACGATGTTGACTTTTATCTTCGGATGCAACTTTATAAAAGCTATCAGGGACTCCGTAAGAATAGGGCTGAAGGAGTGGGTGACTCCAATGTTGAGCGTGCCGGTCAGCAAGTTCCGTAAATCACGAATCCGGTCGGCACACGCTTCTGCATCGTGTATGGTTCGAAGAGCAAAGGGCAGCATCACTTCTCCCGCCTCGGTCAACTGGAAGGAGCGGCTGTCGCGGATAAAGAGCTTGGTGCCAAGTTCGTCTTCCAGTTGCTTAATCTGCTGCGAAAGCGAGCTTTGGGCTATATGCAGGCAGTTTGCAGCGTGTGAAAAGCTCAGCGTTTCGGCAGCTTTTGCGAAATATCTTAATTGTCTTAGTTCCATATGAAGGCAAAATTAGAAAATAAGGCTATCGCGTTGCAGTAAACGACAGCTTTTTCAGGAGAAAGACCGGAGTCGTAGCCCCTATGACCATGCCTAAAATAATAAAAGTGCAGGTGAGACCATTAAAGGCAAACAGATAAAAGTAATGGCTGAAGACCTCCTCCCGGGTGTGATACAGACATAACAGCAGTGCCTCGATTGTCCGGTAGGCATACATACCGGGTATCATAGGCAGCAGTGCCGGGAAAAAGCACACTTCGGCGGGGCACTTGATGCGTGAGGCAAACAACACCGCGAAAATGCCAATGGCAAATGCAGCCACCGTGCTGGCAGGGATAATGTGTAAGCCTCCCAATTCAGGCCGTGTCAACACATAGCGTATGGCGTGTCCCACAGCAGCAATCAGAGCGCAGGTTGAATAAGCACGCCTGGGGGTATTGCTTATGCTGGAGAAACCGATGGCTGCTATCGCTGCAAAGAAGCCGTCCTCAAAAATATTGATAAAAATATCGTTCCACATCATTCTTTCAAGGTGGGTTTTGTTCGTCCTAAAACCATTTTAAGCCAAGCATGAGCATTCCGGCACAAAGTCCCGCTGACAGACACGCGGTCAGCACAGCCGCATCAAAAAAACGGCTGAACGCACACAGATAATGCCGGTATATCATATCACTGACCGCATTTATATAGGGTACTCCGGGAATCAAGTACAAAACACTCGTGCCAAGTGCTAATTCAGGAGTTGAACCAATATGGAAGATATGCCCGCCAGCACTGATGGAAGCTGAGAAGAATGAGGCACACAGAAAGGTCAGGCGCACGTCGCGCCCATCTTCGAGCATGATTTGCTTGAGCCTATACCCCGTCAGTGTGGAAACGAATACTATCAGCATGGCAAACCAGTCGCCGCCAAACAGACGGCAAAATGCTGCATTGGCAAAACTCGTCAGAATCAGCACCTCCCACTTGCCCGTGGGCTTTGTGGTCTTGATGCCTTCGAAGCGCTCCACCGCAGCAGGCAGCCCCAAGCGGTTGTCTGCTATTTTCCAGCTTAGTTGGCTCAGGCGGGTGTTCAAGTCAAAGCTTATGCCACAGTGGGCGGTTCTGCGTTGCGCTATTTCGGCATGCGCCTGGGCCGTATTCCACACCGAAACCGTGACGTGGTCCGGCATGATGAAGATGTCGAGGTTCACGCCAAAGGCCTCTGCCATACGCTTGGTGTTCTTCTCTATACGGATACACGTGCCTCCGCATCCCAACAGCAGTGAAGCATATTCGGCAAGAAACGCAGCCGTTTGTCGCAAAACGGTGCTATCACCAGGCATGCTCATATTATTGGTCTGCGCTTTCATCTTCGTTGTCAGCGATACCCGGGATCTTATCGTCGCCAGGAACGTAGAACATATCTGTTTCCCTGCCGAACCTAAGCAGATGCTTTGCTTTGTGGCCGCAACTGTAACTACGGTGTCTGGCAGTGTAATATTCGACGGTTCTGAAGATAAATGCGCATAACAGCACAGCAGCAATAACGCACCACGTAATCATTGGATAGTTCATAATCGTTTAATTCTTAATGTATGATATATTTCTTGAATCCAGTGCAAAAGTAGAACGTCTCTCAAAGATGTATAAATGTTAGTTAATGGATTCTCCTATCATTGCTATAGGCAAAGTTGAAGCTACCCGGCAGGATAATTCGTATGGGGCTATCAGTGGCCATATCGTGCTTCTTGCCCTTTTCTCAGTGCGATTTCTCGCCAAACCCAAGCGGGCTGGCTCTCTTTGGCCTTTTGGCTCGACGAAAAGGTACTTAAAGGAAGTCCCGCGCATAGCCCCCTCCTCCCGTCACAATCCTTTCACAGCGGTGCAACAGAGCTGTAACATGTTTGTCGCTCCTTTGCGGCGTGAAACATGTAGTTATGAAATCGAAAACCTTATGGGCCGCCCTGCTCTGCCTCGGCACGGGGGTGGCCGTTGCGGCACAGGCGGCGGGCAGTGAACCCGCAGTGCCGCTTGTGGTGAAACCGGCCGGTGTGCAGGCCACGCTGCGTGGATGTGTGGTGGACAGTAAGACGGGTGAGGCCCTTGTGGGCGCTACCTTGCAACTGGAGCCAGGGGCGCGTACCACATACAGTGCCGACGACGGCACATTCAGTTTCGCCCAACTCGGGCAACGCATTTACAAGTTGACGGCGCACTATCTGGGCTACCGCAAGGCTACGGTGAGCGTCAACCCTGCGCGCCTCGACACGGTGCTTGTCATCCGTCTTGACGAAATCGAAACGTCGCTCGGCACGGCCACCGTGACAGCGCAGGCTCGCCGACAGACGGAGCTGCGCATCGTCACCGTGCAGCGCCAGAGCCTGGTGGTGCAGAACGGCGTGTCGGCGCAGCAGATTGCCCGCACACAGGACAAGGACGCCTCTGAGGTGATACGCCGCGTGCCCGGCATCTCCATCATCGACGAGAAGTTCGTCATGGTGCGCGGCCTCTCGCAGCGTTATAATAATGTGTGGATGAACGGTGCCGCCGTGCCCTCCACCGAGGCCGACACGCGCGCTTTCTCGTTCGACATCATCCCCTCCTCGCAGTTGAGCGACATGCAGGTCATCAAGTCGCCCTCGCCGCAGTATCCCGCCGACTTCACGGGCGGTTTCATCATGATTGAAACGAAGGACGTGCCGCGGCAGAACGAGGCCCACATCACGCTGGGCACGGGGGTGAACGACCAAACACAGTTTCGCAACTTTCGCTCCACACGCGGCAGCGGGCTCGACTGGTTGGGCTTCGACAACTTCCGCGCCTTGCAGGGCGGCCTGCACGCCCCCTTGCAGAGCACGCCGCAGGGCAAGGGAGTGAGTATCATGGGCAACAGCCTTGACAACGACTGGCTGGTGCGTAACGGCAAGCCGCGCCCCGACCTCAGCATGCAGGCCGACGTGACACGCTGCCGCGACTTTGCCTCGGGCGCCGTGCTGGGCGTGCTGGCCGCAGTGAACTACAGCAACGCCTTTCAGACGTATGCCCCCATGGAGAACTCTCTCTTCGGCGCCTACGACCGCACCAACGACCAGAGCGTCTACCTGCGCCGCGCCACCGACCGCCAGTACACCTACAAGGTGCGTCTGGGCGGCATGGCCAGCGTCACCTATCTGCCGGCCAAGGGCGTGGGCAGTTATGAGTGGAAGCACCTCTTCAACCGCCTCGCCTCGCAGCGCTACACCGACCGCGAGGGCTTCAACGCACAGAGCAACAAAATGCGTGAGGCCGAATATTACTACTCCGGCCGCACCACCTACCAAACGCAACTCACGGGTAAGTATGTGTGGGATGCCAGTCGCATGGATTGGAGTGCGGGCTATGCCTACGCCAACCGCGACCTGCCCGACCGCCGGCGCTACACACTCGACAACCAGCTCGACCCCAAGCAGGTGGGACTGACCACGGGCAACGAAATCACCCGCGAGTTTACCCGTCTCGACGAGCACATCGCCTCGGCGGGCGTGAACTACCGCCGCGACTTCCGCCAGGGCCGTGTGCGTCCGCAACTGCTGGCTGGCGCTTATGGCGAATACCGCACACGCACCTACAATACCCGCAGTTTCATTTACCAGTGGGACCCCGCCGACAACGCACTCCCCACAGGCTTCCGCTACATGGACCTGCCCACCCAACTGCTGCAGCCGCAGTACTACGGCGACGAGGGCCTCTACCTCATCGACGACACCAAGCTTCGCAACGACTATCGAGGCCACTACTGGCTTGGAGCGGCCTACGCCTCGGTGAACGTGCCCATTGGCCCCTTCAACGTGTTTGCCGGCCTGCGCTATGAGCACAGCCGCCTGCAGTTGGTGCGCAACACCCGCGACTACGAGTATCACTGGGAGAAGCACAACTACGACGGCGACGACCTCTTCCCCTCCGTCAACATGACCTACCGCTTCCTCGTACGCCACCAGTTGCGCGCCTCCTACGGCAGCAGCATCAACCGTCCAGAGTTCCGCGAGGTCAGCCCCTCCGTGTTCTACGACTTCGACCTCGCCTCGTCGGTGCAGGGCAACGCCAACCTCAAGTCGTGCCACATCCAAAACGTCGACCTGCGCTATGAGTTCTATCCCTCCGACGGCGAGCAAATCACGCTGGCCGCTTTCTTCAAGCACTTCGACTCGCCCATCGAGTGGGTCTACACCGTGAGCGGCGGCACCGACCTCATCTATTCCTACGAGAACGCCCGCCGTGCCACCAGCTTTGGTGTGGAACTCGACATTCGCAAGCGCCTCGACTTCATCGGACTCAAAGATTTCAGCCTCGTGGCCAACGCCTCGCTCATCAAGAGCAGAGTTAAATTCGACGGCTCGCCACTGCGCAAGAACCGTCCCATGCAAGGCCAGTCGCCCTATCTGGTGAACGTCGCCCTCTTCTACCAGCACAAGGCCTGGAACGCCTCCATGCAATACAACGTCATAGGCAAGCGCCTCATTGGCGTGGGTCGCAACCTGGGCAGCACAGGCGACCAGACGGTGAGCATACCCGACGCCTACGAAATGCCGCGTCACGTGCTCGACATCAGCGCCAGCCACACCCTGGGGCGCTTCACCATCAAGGCCGGTGTGAAGGACGTGCTCGCCCAGCGAGTTAACTTCAAGCAGTTCAACAACGTGGTGACAGCCGACGGCCAGCACAAGGAGGTGCAGGAGGTGACGCGCTCCTACCGTCCAGGCCGCAACATCAGTCTCTCACTCACCTACCGACTCTAACCCCCAAACGGACTCCCTGCCACGCGCAGCCCCGTTGATTACGATTGCACGATGCGCCGCCCGCTGCCACATGCCGCAGCAGGGCGGCGCACAGCGTATGGGCGGCGCCTATATATATAAGGAGTGGAAAAGGGTGGGGCGCAGGTGAAAGGGAAATTGCGAGAAAAGGTCGGATGAAATCCAAGGTAAAAACAAGACCTATTACTGCCTCATGGTTAGTGAATCTAAAAGAGATTGTTACTTACCATTCATCCTTATTTGCCAACCACTCCGAAGCAATATCGACAACCAGACAACGCAACAAATATTAAATCTCACATTCAGGAATATAGATTTATCTGATCTTCTTCGTTTATCTCGAAAAAAAGGTAATAACTTAGCCCTAAAGTTGAATTGATTTATTATGAAAGGTAAAGACATAAATAGGTTAAAGCTGGTTTTGGTCGAGAAGAAGAGAACGGCAAAATGGTTGTCTGGAGAACTCGGAATCTCTCCTGTAACGCTGTCTAAATGGTGCAGCAATACCACACAGCCGTCTCTCAAAATCCTTGATAAGATAGCGGATATCTTGGAGATTGATATACGAGAATTGCTGAACGGAAGAAATAAACAATAA
>SFEP01000084.1 GCA_004557185.1 Bacteroidales bacterium | reverse complement strand
CATCTGCATGATGAGGTAGAAGGTGTACTGGAAATGCCGCTCGTTCTGCCGCTCGTCTTTCTTGTCGTGAAAGCGATAGGACACGGAGGCGAGCAGCGATTTGAGTTCGAGATGGAAGGTGTCGAGGTCGCCGGTGCGCAGGGCTCGGCGCACACGGTCTATCCAGCTGCGGTGCTCCACGTCGTTTTGGGCAAAGTAGCCCGTGGAGAGCATGTTGACGAAGCCCTTGCGAACCTCTTGGTTGGGAAAATCGAGGAGGTATTCGAAATCTTCGGCATCGAAGTCCTTGATGGTGAGGTAGCCGCTCTGGTAGAGCATGGGCAGGGGGCGCTGCACGTCGGCCTTGTAGTCGACGAACTCGGTGCTGTCGTACCATTTTCCTGCTAATTCGTTGAAGCAGGTGTCGGTGTGCTGCAGCAGTTTCGTGAGGTAGGTGGGGGTGGCGGTGCGGAACCAGTAGTTGTCGCGGAAGTTTTTTTTGAAGCAGTTGAGCAGACTAAACGGATTGTACACGTCCTGCATGCTCGGACCAAAGTGGTAACCGTCGTATTGCTGCTTTAATAGCACTTTCTCCTCCTCTACACTCACCTGCTCTTGGGCGGCTAATGCGGCAATCGGCTCGGCGAAGTACGCCTCCATCTCCTCGGCCGTGATACCGCAGATGCTTTCGTACTGCACCTCCATGGAAATGTCGTCGGGCTGATTGAAACCGCTGAACACGCTTATCTGCGAGAACTTGGTGACGCCCGTGAGCATGACGAAGCGGAGGTATTTGTCGGCATCCTTGAAAGTGGCGTAGAAACTCTTGAGCAGGTTGCGGTTGTGTTCTTCCAGCGTTATCTGTTCGCCGTGATACTCCACTTTGGCCTTCGACTCCATCACGTCGAGCAGCGGTTTGTCGTACTCGTCGATGAGTACCACCACTTGGCGGCCCGTCTTTTTGTAAATTTGGCGGAGCAAGTCAAAAAAGCGGTCGCCAAGGGTGTCGTTGGCATGGACAATACCGTATTTCTCCTCGGCGTTACGGAGAAAGGTGTGGATGCCTTTTTCAAGCACCTCGGATCTCGTGAAATCCTGTCGGCCGAACGACAGCGTCAGCACGGGGTAAGCCTTCCACTCCTTTTCCAGCGCTTCGATGGCCAGCCCCTTGAAGAGTTCCTTTTTACCTTGGAAATAACTCTCGATGGTAGACAACAGCAGGCTCTTGCCGAAGCGGCGCGGGCGGCCGAGAAAGACTACCTTACTTGTGGTGACAAGGTTGTGCACCAAGTGGGTCTTGTCTACGTAAACAAAACCGTTTTTAATAATGTCTTCGAAAGTCTGTATGCCGATAGGGTATTTCATGCTGTTCAAGGTTTAGATTTTCGCCCTGCGTGCGTCTTACTGCCGTTTGAACCAGGCCACGAGCGGATAGTGGTCGGAGAGGGCGGAGGTGTCGTCTACGTGGCAGCAGTAGGGCTTCCAGTGGGTGGAGCAGAAGATGTTGTCGATGCGTACGTAGAGGGCGTCGCGGTTGTAGGAGCGGCCTATGCCGTTGCCCGTGGCGCGGTAGGCGTCGGTGAGGCGCTGGCAGAGCACGTGGTGGGGGTAGGACACGGGCGTGTCGTTGAAGTCGCCCGCCACGATGATGTTCTTGCCCTCGAGGCTGTCGACGTAGTGCGCCACCGCTTTGGCTTGTATGGCACGTTCGCGGGCCGCTGCCACAAATTTGCGGAGGGTGCGCCATTGGGTGCGGGCTTTGATGTCGGCGCTGGGCTTTGTCACCATGTTCTGGTAGGCTTGCAGGTCGTCTGGCGAGAGGTGGGTGGAGTAAAGGTGTGCGTTGATGAAGACGAGGGTGTCGCGCGGGGCGAGCAGCAGGTGGAAGGCTATGGCGCCGTTGCTCATGCTGCGGCATATGGTGTCGGTGCGGAGGATGGGATACTTCGACACGCAGGTGAGCAGGTTGCCCTCAATCATGACGGTGCCCGTGTGGTAGCCGTGGCGCTTGAAGTAGGCTATCATGTCGTGCTTGTGCTCCTCGGTGCAATACTGTGCCTCTTGCAGGGCCGCCACGTCGGGGCGCAGCGACACGAGGTGGCGAGCCACGGGATAGGTGCCGTCGGCGTCGCGCAGAAATTGGCCCCACATTTTCACATTGTACGACACCACTTTGAGGCTGCCCTTGGGGCGCGGCGAGGTGAGGTTGACGGGGCAGTATTCGCGCAGCGTGCCCCCCGCCAGCAGCGTGCCGACCAGCGGCAGCCACAGCAGGCGCCAACGGAGCAGCAGGGTGCACAGGGCGGCCACAGCCACGCCGGCCACCGTGAAGGGGAAGGCCAGTCCCACCACGCTAAGCCAGGGAAAGGCTTCGCCATCGACAAGCGCCGAGGCCGCGCTGCCCCAGAAGAGGAGCAGGGCAAGCAGATTGAGGGTGACGAGAAACTTGTTCATGAGGCTGTGGGTGGGAGGTACGAAGGGGTAAGGGCCTGGCCGCGGCGGGGCGGCGGGAAATCAGTCGCGGTTGGCGCGTTTGCGTGCCAGGTGGTCGAGAATGATTTTGCGCATACGCATCGACTTGGGCGTGACCTCTACGTACTCATCTTCCTTGATGTATTCGAGGGCCTCTTCGAGCGAGAAGATGACGGGCGGGATGATGCGTGCCTTTTCGTCGGCACCCGAGGCGCGCATGTTGGTGAGCTGCTTGGCCTTGGTCACGTTGACGACGAGGTCGTTGTCGTGCACGTGTTCGCCCACCACCTGTCCGGCGTACACTTCATCTTGGGGGTTGATGAAGAAGCGTCCGCGGTCCTGCAGGTGGTCGATGGCGTAGGCAAAGGCTGTGCCGCCTTCGAGCGAAATCATGGAGCCGTTGACGCGGCGCTGCATGTCGCCCTTGTAAGGCTCGTAGCCCTTGAAGCGGTGCGCCATGATGGCTTCGCCCTGCGAGGCTGTGAGCACGTTGGTGCGCAGCCCGATGATGCCGCGCGAGGGAATGTTGAACTCAATGTCGACGCGCTCGCCGAGGTTTTGCATCGACGTCATTTCGCCCTTGCGGCGGGTTACGAGGTCAATCATTTTCGAGGCGAACTCCTCGGGCACGTTGATGGTGAGTTCCTCAATGGGTTCGCACTTTTGGCCGTCGATGGTTTTGTAGATAACCTGCGGCTGTCCCACCTGCAGTTCGTAGCCCTCGCGTCGCATGGTTTCGATGAGGATGCTGAGGTGCAGCACGCCGCGTCCGCTCACAATCCAGCTGTCGCCTGTGTCGTTGCGTTCCACACGCAGGGCGAGGTCTTTTTCCAGTTCTTTCATCAAGCGGTCGTGAATGTGGCGCGAGGTGCAGAACTTGCCTTCGCGGCCGAAGAAGGGGCTGTCGTTGATGGCGAAGAGCATCGACATGGTAGGTTCGTCGATGGCAATGGTGGGGAGCGGCTCGGGATTTTCGAGGTCGCAAATCGTGTCGCCTATCTCAAAGTTCTCCAGACCCACAACGGCACAGATGTCGCCCGAGCTGACGGCGTCAGTTTTCTGGCGTCCCATGCCCTCGAAGGTGTGCACCTCCTTGATGAGGGTGCGCTCCATGGTGCCGTCGCGGTGGGCGATGGTGCACTTCATGCCCTCGGTGATGGTGCCGCGGTGCACGCGTCCCACGGCGATGCGTCCTGTGTAGTTAGAGTAGTCGAGCGAGGTGATGAGCAGTTGCGGTGTGCCCTCGAGTTGCTGGGGAGCGGGAATGACCTCGATAATCTTGTCGAGCAGGTAGTCAATGCTGTCGGTGGGCGTGTGGTAGTCCTCGCCCATCCAGCCGTTTTTGGCAGAGCCGTAGACCACGGGGAAGTCGAGTTGGTCCTCGGAGGCGTCGAGGTCGCACATGAGGTCGAACACCATTTCATACACCTCCTCGGGGCGGCAGTTGGGCTTGTCGACCTTGTTCACCACCACGATGGGCTTGAGGCCAATCTGCAAGGCCTTTTGCAGCACGAAGCGCGTTTGGGGCATGGGGCCCTCGAAGGCATCCACCAGGAGTATGCAGCCGTCGGCCATGTTGAGCACGCGCTCCACTTCGCCGCCGAAGTCAGCGTGTCCCGGGGTGTCGATGATGTTGATTTTGGTGTCCTTATAGCGTATCGACACGTTCTTCGAGAGTATGGTGATGCCTCGCTCGCGTTCCAGGTCGTTGTTGTCGAGAATGAGTTCGCCAGCGTTCTGGTTCTTGCGGAACAGGTTGCCCGCGAGCAGCATTTTGTCGACGAGGGTTGTTTTACCGTGGTCTACGTGAGCGATGATGGCAATGTTGCGAATGTCTTGCATGTGAATGTGTTGTGTAGGGGCGGGGCACGGATGCGAGCCGCAGGGTGCCGCGCCGCGGAGTGTAAATGTAGCGTTGTCCCGAAGCGTGTGCGCCGCACTCGGCGCTGTTTCAGGGGTGTGCAAATTTACAAATTCCTTGTCAGCGGTATGTAGCGGTGCCTGCACTTTTCGCTGTCAGCCACAGACTTGTGGCCACGCAGGGTGCTGAATGGCAGGGACATTTTGCAAAAAAGCACGTTATCAGCCCACCGCATTCCGTGGCGCTGCCGGCCAGCATGCAGGTAATGAGCACGAGGCGGGCCACAAGTCAGGGGAAATGCGTACTTTTGCGCCACCGATGCCCGTGCTGCGCTGCGGCTACGGCCCTCACCGTGCAGCATCGGGCTGAAAGAAGAAGCATGTTTAGCACAATATTATAAATATATATATGGAACAGAATTTCAAACGTACGCTGGTCACGGCCGCGCTGCCCTATGCCAATGGCGGCGTGCACATAGGTCACCTGGCCGGCGTCTACGTGCCCGCCGACATCTATGTGCGTTACCTCAGGCTGCGCAAGCGTGACGTGCTCTTCATCTGCGGCTCCGATGAGCACGGCGTGCCCGTCACCATACGTGCCCGCAAGGAGAACTGCACCCCGCAGCAGGTGGTCGACCGCTACCACAAACTCATCAAGGAGTCGTTCGAGGGCTTCGGCATTTCCTTCGACGCCTACGGACGCACCACCTCCGAGACGCATCGCCAGACGGCATCCGACTTCTTCCGCACACTCTATGACAAAGGCGAATTTGTGGAAAAAGAGAGCGAGCAATACTACGACGAGGAGGCACACACCTTCCTGGCCGACCGCTACATCACAGGCGAGTGCCCCCACTGCCACAGCGAGGGTGCCTACGGCGACCAGTGCGAGAAGTGCGGCACTGCCCTCTCGCCCACCGAACTCATCAACCCCAAGAGTGCCGTGAGCGGCGCCAAGCCCGTGCTCCGCAAAACACGCCACTGGTATCTCCCCCTCGACAAGCACCAGCAGTGGCTCGAACCCTGGATAACCGAGCAGCACAAAGAGTGGCGCAGCAACGTGATGGGACAGTGCAAAAGCTGGTTTGACATGGGCCTGCAGCCACGCGCCGTGAGCCGCGACCTCGACTGGGGCATACCCGTGCCCGTAGAGGGCGCCGACGGCAAGGTGCTCTACGTGTGGTTCGACGCACCCATTGGCTACATCTCCAACACCAAGGAACTGCTGCCCAATGATTGGGAGAAATGGTGGAAGGACAAGGACACACGCCTCATACACTTCATCGGCAAGGACAACATCGTGTTCCACTGCATCGTGTTCCCCGCCATGCTCAAGGCCGAAGGCTCCTACATCCTGCCCGACAACGTGCCCGCCAACGAGTTCCTCAACCTCGAGGACAACAAAATTTCAACCTCGCGCAACTGGGCCGTGTGGCTCGACGAATACCTGCTCGACTTCCCCGGAAAGCAAGATGTGCTCCGCTACGTGCTCACTGCCAACGCACCCGAAACGAAGGACAACAACTTCACCTGGCGCGACTTCCAGGCCCGCAACAACAACGAACTCGTGGCCGTGTACGGCAACTTCGTCAACCGCGCCCTGCAGCTCACCAAGAAGTACTACGGCGGACGCGTGCCCGAACAGGGAGAACTCACCGACTACGACCTGCAGACCATTGAGGAATTCAAGGGCGTGAAAGCCGAGGTGGAGCGACTCATCGAGGGATTCCGCTTCCGCGACGCACAGAAGGAGGCCATGAACCTCGCCCGCATCGGCAACAAATATCTGGCCGACAGCGAGCCCTGGAAAGTGGTGAAAACCGATCCCAAACGCGTAGAGACCGTGCTCAACCTCTCCCTGCAACTGGTGGCCAACCTCGCCACAGCCTTCGAGCCCTTCCTGCCTTTCTCCTCGGCACGACTCAGGGAAATGCTGCAGCTGCCCGAGGTGCAGTGGGAGCGCCTCGGCTCCACCGACCTGCTGCCCGCAGGCCACCAGCTGGGCGAACCCGCCCTCCTCTTCGAGAAGATTGAAGACGAAACCGTGCAGGCACAGCTCGACAAACTCGAGGCCACAAAGAAGGCCAACGAGGCCGCCAACTACAAGGCCGAGCCTATTGCCGAAACCATCCCCTTCGACGTGTTCGAAAAGATGGACCTGCGCGTAGGCACCGTGCTCTCGTGCGAAAAGGTGAAGAAGAGCAAGAAACTCCTCAAGTTCGAAATTGCCGACGGACTGGAAAACCGCGTCATCGTGAGCGGCATAGCCCAGCATTATGAGCCCGAGCAGCTCGTAGGCAAGCAAGTGTGCTTCGTGGCCAACCTCGCCCCCCGCACCATCAACGGCATCGAGAGCCAAGGCATGATTCTCTCGGCCGTCAACTTCGACGAAAGCCTCAGCGTCATGACCGTCGACCGCCCAGTGGTGCCCGGCAGCCGCGTAGGCTGACCCGCCCGCCACACCCTTTTTTTCAACCCCGCCGGCACAGCCCAGCCCATAGGGCCTGACGGCGGTTCACATGCAGGCAGAACGACTGCGCGACATACCCTTTCCCCACCCCGTCGCACAGCCGTTCTGCCTTTCTTTATTATTGTCTGGTAAACTTGTATGAGCGCCCCCAGAAAGACGGGTGCTCGGTAAACGCATTGAAGGCGTTGCCTCCGACGGGATGCCGTGGAAGAAACTTACCACGGCGGCCTGTTTTTACGGCTCGCCGCCCCGCCGAAAATAGATGCTACGTAAAAAAGTTTACGAACGACGTGATTTTTTTTACGTACTACGTGACATTTTTTACGTAGCA
>SFEP01000020.1 GCA_004557185.1 Bacteroidales bacterium | reverse complement strand
GCTTTATCCACAGATTGAGACAGTATGTCTTTGATAATCTCAATGAACCTCTTACTTGTGAATTCCAAATCGCAGTCCATCACAATCACCGCATCCTCGTCATCAATTGAACTTTCAGCCATAAGGCATGTCTCAACCGCACCACGAGTTGTTTGCATCACAGAGAAGACATTGGCTTTTGGTATTATGGTTTTTATCTTCTCGTCAACTTGATACTTTTCTATATGTTCCTGACGAACAATAAAAGAATATTTCATAGGAACTTCTTCTGACTTAACACTACCTATAGCACGGAGAAATAATTCCTTGCCATGTAACTGTATCAATGGTTTCGGAGTAGTCCAACCTTCACTTATGAATCGTGAGCCTTCTCCAGCCATTGGCATTATTATATGTAAATTTCTCATAATTATATATGTTGTATTAATTCTCATTGCAGTAAAATGCTAAGTTCTGCAGTTTATAGCCTTCCGCCTCAATATTTATCATTAGATAACATCAGATTCTTTTGCGAACTGCTCTGCTATCTTCATTCCTTCTTCGTCACGTCCTGTCAAGAGGCAGGAGACGTGCTGACCAAATGTCTGAGAACCCTTGCGGATGTCAACGGCACGTCGAGGACTGCGCCCTTAACGCAGCGCAAGAGTTTACTCTGTGTATATGACATACACTGATAATTCAAGCCTCGCATCACACTATATGATGACATTGACTCGTTGTCCTGCACGAAGTTGATACTATGCCCAAGGATGGGCGTTACCTTCTCGTCAAACTCTCTCTGAGAGAAACTCTCGAAGAAGTAACCTAGGGTGTCTTTGAAGACACGGGGCTCAATGATGAGCACGCTGGGGATATTTGTTTGTATTACTTCCATAAAATTGTGTCTTAACTAGGGATATCCAGAAAACAGCCAACTAATTATTTGTCAATATTATAGATATGTTGTAACTTTACAAAGCCCCCCCCTCCCGATGAATCCATCACGGGCTAATTCGGGGGTAAATCTTAAATATTATCGCCGTGAAGTTATGCAAAGTATCTGAGATTACGGCCACATTGCCGTTTACTGAGTTAGATTCATGCAAAATATCGCGAGAGTTTTGCAGTCAGCGAACTCGGGCGCATCTACGCGCAGCTGCCATTGAAAGAACTGGTAGAGAAATCCGCTTGCATGGTCCCAAAATGCATCCTCAGGGGAACACTCCGATGTTCCCGCCGGAGGGAGAGGTGGCGCTGATGTTCCTTAAGTCTTATACCGGACTGTCGGATGACGGCCTGATTGAGATGCGCTGGCGGCAGCATCCCTATGCAGATGTTCTGTGGGGTGCTCATAGATCCGGTCAGACCTATAAAGAATGGCAAAATTGTCAGTGCCATCCGCAATCGCATAGCCGGCGTACTGAATGTCAGGAAGCTGCAGAAAGTCCTGTATGGGAAATTGCAGGGGGCGCTACATGACAAGAACCCTTGTCTGACCGATGCTACCTGCTACGAGAGCCATCTGCGGTTCCCGACTGATGTAAAACTGCTATGGGGATGCTGCGAGTGGCTTTAACCTCTTATATCAAAGACCTGTAAGACGCTGAAAGAGCGATTGCCGCGCAACAAGTATCACGACATTGACCGTGCCAGACTTGCTTATGCAAAGCAGCGCAAGCACACTAAGGCGGCCACTGACAGACTCCGCCGACTATTGCTGGGCTTGCTTTCCAAGCAGATAGGCCAATGGATCAGAATCTGCAAAATGCACACCATTGACATCGTGCTCACCGCCGAACAGAGCAAGCGTCTGAGTGCCCTTAAAGAAGTGTTCCACCAGCAAAGCGCGCTGGCTAGCAAACAAGAGGTAAAGCACCGCATTGTCAGCATCGACCGCCCCTACATCCGTCCTATCGTCAGAGGCAAGGAGAACAAGCGCGTGGAATTCGGAGTCAAGGTCAACAACATACAGATTGATGGAATATCCTTCATCGAACACCATTCCTTCGAAGCGTTCAACGAGGGGGCAGACTTAAGGAATGCATAGAGTATCAGCAGGAACTGACTGGCACGAAAGTCACCAGAGTCGGTGCTGACTCCATCTATGCCAACAACGAGAACCGACGATGCTGCACCGAAAACGGTATCACGACCTGCTTCGTCCGCAAAGGTCTCAAGCCAAAGGATGAAGACGCAGGTATCAGCGCAGCACGACGAATCATTGGGACACTGCGCTCGCCGGCCATGGAGGGCAGCTTCGGCAATCAGAAGCCACACTAAGGCGTTGCCGGATAACGGCACGTAACTCTCGCAGCGAGACACTGATACTCTTTTTCGTACACATGGCTAACGCTGCTATACTTACCGCCCGACAACTTGCCATAGTAGAAAAGGAGAAGCAGCGACAAAAACGGCGGGCATGAAATATCATGTCCATTTCCAACCGCCGAAGCACATCGGAGGCGGATTGGCGGACCCAATGCAATCGGAGATGTCCTGTTTTATGCGCTGAGAACTGAAAATGTGATCGCGAGATTAAAACAATGCCGATATATGACAGACACAACCCATTACCAGATTGTAAAACTGAGCCATTAACTGAATGTCCCTAAGTAGGCCAGCTTTTCCATTTCGGCTATGTGGCCCTGCGCATAGTTCTTGGTGATTTGCGGATTGAGGGCTACCTGGAAGTTGGCGATAAAGCCCATCACTGCGTTCGACACCTGTAAGGCTACTCCGCGGGCCGCATTGATTACAGGACCAAAAAAGAGGTTCAGAATGATATTCACGCCTTGGTCTCGCAGCAGCCACGCAATGCTGCCAAAAAGGTTCCAGCCCGCAAAGCCCGTCATCTGACGGTAAAGTGCCTTGTCCCAGAACCAGCGGAAACGGCTTTCCTCATAGTGCTTGTGGCAGTACAATTGGTACATGCACCTGACGATGAGTTGTACGCTGAACAGCAGCACGCCGTAGGCTATAAGTTTGTCGATTGGGCAGACCACGAGCAGGTACACAATGCCTAATTTGAGGCATACTTCTACAATACTGAAATAAGCATAGACATTCATGCGCTCATGGGCTATCAGTACTGCGTTGTAGGGCACCTGGATGATGTTGATGCAGAAGGTGAGAATGGCAAATTGATACACCCAATGGGCGGCCAGCATGCGGTCGGGGGGAATGACCAGTTGGTGGTTGACTATCCATAGCCCCAACGTTTCGGCAAGCACCACAATGACTAAGGCCATGGCTGCATGAATGTTGAGCGATGCTGCAAACACGTCCTTCAGCCTTTGCATGTCGCCACGCCCTAATTCAAAGGTCATATACCGCTGCGTGGAGGAGGCCATACAACTGTTGAGAAACGACAGCATGGTCACCACGCCGGCCGTCACGTTGTAAATGCCGAAGTCGCTGATTCCCAACTGTGCCAATACCACCCTCGATGTGTAGAGGGAGACCAGCATAATGAGAATCATGCGGAAATACAGAAACAGCGTGTTCTTGGCCACACGCTTGTTGTTCGCTTCAGGCATCGGTCTGGTTTATTTTCCTAAGAGTATGGGGCAGTGCTGGTTGGCCCACTTGATGGGGTAATAGCAAAGCAACATGACGAGGAGGCTGCTGGCTACACTTGAATAGGGCAGATGGAGCATCTCACACCCTTTAAGGCAGACTCCAAGAATGGGGGTGTGTATGCCAAGGATAAGCAAGGTGCCAGTGGAGAACGTCTCGATGACGGCGTTTGGCTTCGTAGCCTTGAAAATGCTGAAAAGCACAATAGAGCCGGCGATGGCAGCTATGAAGAATAACAGATAATGCTTGCCAAAAATATAAGCCCATATGTCTGCGGTGCCGTTTGTCAAGGTTGTGGCTGCAAATGCCGCAGCCAGCACGGTCAGCCATTTCCATGACAGATGCAAAAACCATTCGCGGTGCGTCTTCATCACCATACCTATCAGCATAAACGGCAGGCAGCCTATCACTTTGTATGCATAGTAGTCGTGCAGTGCCTCCGTGTAGCTTTCAAATAGGGGTTCCAGCGTCATATAGCCTAAGCAAAGCACGATAAACCACAGGGCGTGTTTCCGTATGAATGAGAACAGCGGAATGTCGCCAGATAAGGCACGCATACAGGCCAGTACGACCACAAACCACACGCCTCTGAACAGGGTGATGTAGTCACCATAGTTGCATCGCCAATAGGGGGGGGTAGTTCTTAAAAACAGTTTGCCAGCATCGATAGGCTCATCCTTTGCAGCCATCCTCAGCACCACATAACCCAAGTTGAGGAGTGAGAAAAACGCGATGGGCACGCAGAACTTCTTCAACGTCAGCAGCCAGTTGTGTGGCTTGTAAAGAAACCCGGAGATGATGAAGAATGCAGGCATGTGGAAGGCATATACCCACATTCGGGGGTGGCCGCTGAGCCCGGCATGGCCCAAAACCATCAGCCAAATCAAGATGGCCTTCGACCAATCTATCCAGCTTTCTCTTGTTCTTGTCTTAGTCATACGTAGGAGGTGTTCGCCATTCCGTCGCCCACCCGTTGCTCTCTCGCCTTGGCATATATTCTTAGTCCTGCTTACGCTTCGTTCTTATTGAGGTGTAGGCAGTTATGGCGCACAAGGCGTGAAATAGTACGTTAGGATCTGTAATGTGGCGATGATGTGGCTGTGCCTGCTGTAGCACAAAGGGGGAATGTATGGGCTATGGCTTGAAAAGGAGGTTGGGCCACTTCACAATACTGAATATTGGACTGACATCTTTGCCCAACTTGCATACCTATGCATGCAAAGATACACCAACCCTCGTGAAGAGCAAAATAATAGTGGGGCAAATTGCGGTGCGTGGGAGTGAGTGGCTTTTGAACGGTTGCGCGGCGGGTGAGGAGCCTACCTCATGCCCCGCGTCGGGGTGGCGCGGGGCATGAGGTAGGGGTGGGGCGGTTATGTGAGGGCAGAATTTTATCCGACCTTGTCGTTTCACCAAACGAGCAGCGCCAAAGCCAACAGGATTAGAGCAATGCCATGGCGAGAAAAGGTCCAGTTTACCAGCCATCGGTATCTGCCTTTTTCCGCCCAATGTAGAAGGCGTTGCTGTAGAAGGAGTGATAGCGGCGATAGAGGGCTGCCTCACGGCGCTGGTTAGCCACGAAGGCTTCTGTGAGGGTTACAAAAACAACGCTCCCCATGTGCCTTACGCAGGGAGTGACGGGTAAAAAATCCAACAGACGGCGGCGTGCCTCGATGCAGTTGCGCGCCGTCGGGCTTCGGGCGAACGTGTGCCGAAGCCTATGCTACAATATCCAGGTTGTGGTGTTTCATGCGTTGCAAAGGTAGCAAGCCTGCGTGAGATAGGCACAGATTTTTTGTCACATTTGCTGTGTAGTAGCCCAAAGCGTCGGCGTAGACCACCGTCCTGCACCGTTTGCACGGCACCCCGTGCGGGCAGAACGGACACGCAGGTTTTCAATGCTTTATGCTTTCGTGCCGTGACGGAAAGCCTTGTTGCTCGTTGTCCACGGCCGTGTGCAACGTTGTCCGTGGCCGTGTGCCACGTTGTTCGTGGCCGTGTGCCACGTTGCACACGCCCATGGACAACGAGCCAGCCCCGTTTCTGAAATGGATTTTCCCTCGCTCCAAATGGCCTCTTGCCTTGTGCGCACCATCAGCCCCCTCCTTATTCATTCCACGCACCGCAGTGTGGGCACTGGCCGCGAGCGGGTATGCCGCGCTTGCACACGCCGCAGATGAGGTGCGAGGGGCGGTGCACGTAGTACTGCCGGCAGGCCCAGTACCAGTAGGCGGCCAGGAGCAGGTAGCCGAAGTAAAGGGGCACGGTGATGGTGAACACAAGGTAGAGCACGATGCAGACGCCTGCCAGCGAGGCCATGTAGGCTATGGTGTCGCCCAGGTCGGGTTGCCGACGTATTTCGTCGATCACGGCCACGGCGGCTATCACCATGAACCACACCGAGGCGATGAAGAGAGCCATGATGAAGGGAAGGTGCGGCTCGAAGGGGTTGAGCGTGGGGTGGAAATAATATTCAACCCACGTGCGTGGCACAAAGCGCTGGATGCTGCCGTAGAGAGCCGCGCTGCCCGACACCGACAGGCAGAGCAGTGTGGGATAGAAGCTCGGAATGTCGCGCAGATGCACCATGCGCAGGTGCTTGTGGCGGGCCCGCTGCACCAGCCAGCACACAATGGCCAGACCGAAGAGGGGAAGGAAGTAGAGGCTGCGGCTGTCGGAGAAGTGGTAGATGAACTGCGCGATGGGGTCGTCGGGCACCACGCGGTCGAGCAGTTCGCTCTCGCGCACCCAGCCTTGCGTCCACTGGTCGCGCGCCACCTTCACCCATACAGAGTCCACCGTGTCGCCCGGCACGAAGAGCACGCGTGCCACCACGAGCGGGTCGCGGTGGTAGACGGTGACGCTGTCGGCCAGTCCGAACTCGTAGTTACCGCCCAGTGTGAGCGGCGGCTGCGTGGCGAGGCGTAAGCTGTCGACGGCCTCGAAGTTGTAGCCCGTCCAGTAGAAGTGCGTTTGCACAAAATACTCCGAGTCGACGGCGGCCTCGCGCTGCCCCGTCCAGTGATCGGTGTGGCGTGGGTGCGAATAGTAGCAGCCCGCCAGGAGCAGCGAGGCGAGGCTGAGGAGCAGAAGGATGGGCGAACGGCGTAGCATGGCGTGAGCGTTTTTGGGGGGGACGGATGAGAGAGAGGAGTGCGGAGCGCAGCGTCAGCGCGGGGTGGTGGCGAGCACTTGCATTTCGCACCGAGCACAGTCGAAGCGGAGCGGAAAGGCGCGGCCGTCGGGCAGATGCAGCGTGAGCGGTTCGGGCAGGGAGCGGGCGCGGTCGGGGTGTTCCTTGAAGCAGCATCCCAGGTCGTGGCGTATGCAGTGGCGGCACGTCATCACCACGTGCTGCCCATGGGGAGCCTGCACCTCGTAGGCTGGTGCGATGCTGGCGGCGCCGAGTGCGGCCAGGAGGCTGCGGGCTGTGCGGTTGGCCACGTTGGCGGTGAAGTCGAGTGCGGCGGGAGTGAGCGGCTGTAGGCGTTCGTCGTGGCGCGGTGCGGGAAGGTCGGGCACGTAAGCGGCGCGGTGGGCACACAGCAGGGCATCGACCACATGCCGGCGCCATTCCGTCAGTTGCGAGGCGGGAATGAAGCGCTCGCCCTGCGTGAGCACCTCGATGCGCTCGGCCGTGAAGGGCGTGCCGCCCAGTTTGGCCAGCGTGCGGCTGATGGCTTCGCGCTGCGGGGCACGTGCCGCCTCGTGTGTGCTGCTGAAGAGGCAGGTGGCGTGGCAGCCGCTCTCGTCGGCCATGTCGATGGCATAGCCTGCGGGCACCTCGCGCAGCGTCAGTGTGGCGGCCAGCGTGCGGGTGGCGGTGGGGCGTGCCATCAGACGGCTGAAGGCGGCGTCCTGGCTGCGGTGTAGGCGTGTGCCGCGGGGCAGCCGTTGCGGCGTGGCAGGTTGCACCACGTCGCCCGTCACCTTGTTCACGCGAAAGCCTTGCAGGCGGCCTTGGGCATCGAGGTAGCACAAGCCGTCGCCCGCGGCGAGCGGGGTTGTGGCCTTGACCGTGATGCCGCGGGCATCGCAGCGCACCACGCTGGCAATGCAGGGCCCCATGGCTTTGGGCGTGTGGTAGGTGAAGAGGGGCTGTGGCGTGCGGCCGTGCAGAAAGTAGGACGTGAAACCGCGGTTGAAGCTGCGCGCCACGTCGGGGGCAAACGTCAGTTGCGACGTGCCGAATGAGGCGCGGCGGTAGGCATCGGCGCGGCGCGCCAGAATGGCATCGAGGTGCTGCCTGTACCAAGCCGTCACGTTTTTCACATATTCCACATCCTTGAGCCGTCCCTCAATCTTGAACGAGCGCACGCCGGCGTCCATCATGGCTTCGAGGTCGTCGGTTCGGTTCATGTCGGGCAGCGACAGCAGGTGTCGGCCCTGCTCAATGAGGCGGCCGTGGCCATCGGTGAGGTCGAAGGCGAGGCGGCAGAACTGCGCACAGCGCCCCCTGTTGGCCGAGCGGCCGAAGCAGTGCTGCGAGGCGTAGCACCGACCGCTGTAACTCACACACAGCGCGCCGTGCACGAAGGCCTCGATGGGCACGCTCACTGACTGTGCTATGGCGCGGATGTCGGTGAGCGAGAGTTCGCGCGCCACCACTATCTGCCTATAGCCCGCTGCCTCGAGCCATTGTGCCCGCTGCGGCGTGCAGGTGTCCATCTGCGTGGAGGCATGCAGCGCTATGGGCGGCAGGTGCAGCGAGAGCAGTGCCACGTCCTGCACAATGAGAGCATCGACACCCGCACGGTAGAGCGCCCAGATGAGGCGTTCGGCCTCGGGCAGTTCGTTGTCGTAGAGAATGGTGTTGAGCGTGACGTAGACGCGAGCGCCGTAGATGTGGGCAAACTGGCAGAGGCCGGCGATGTCGTCGACGCTGTTGCCCGCCGCGGCACGTGCGCCGAAGTCGGGCCCGCCAATGTAGACGGCGTCGGCACCGTGCAGAATGGCCTCGCGGCCGCACACCACGTCGCGGGCAGGGGCAAGCAGTTCGATGGGTTGGGGAACTTGGGGCATGTAGGGGGACTATAATAATATATAAGGTAGGGGGCCATGCATCTGCTTTGGACAGATGGGAAAGAGGCCAAGGCGCACACCCTCCGTGTCTTCGCTTTTGAGGGCTGCTATATATTATATGGAGGGTTCTATAAAAAACCTGCGACCATTCATTCGTCAAGCCGCAGTGCCTCGGTGGCCATGCGGCGTGCCTCGGCGCGGGCGGGTTTGCCTGTGGCCGTGAGTGGCAGGGCGTTGCAGCGCACCATGGCGCGCGGCATTTCGTGGCGGCTGAGGCGGGCTTGGCAAAAGGCGGTGAGCGCCTCGCTGCATTCGGCGGGGGCGGCGTAGAGCAGCGTTACGGCCTCGCCCAGCGTGGGGTGCGGCGTGGCGGTGATGAGCAGCTGACAGGGCGCGCCGGCCAGTTTGCGCTCCAAGGCTTCGGCCTGCAACTTCAGTCCGCCGCTGCAAATGGTGTTGTCGCGGCGGCCGTGCAGCGTGAAGGAGCCGTCGGCGTAGACCTCGGCCAGGTCGTTGGTCACCAAGGGGCCGTCGTGCCAGGCAGGGGCGTCGATGGTGAGGCAGCCCTCGGCATCGGTGCCCACGCTCACCCCCGGCAGCGGTGTGTAGGCATGGCTGGCTTGCTCACCGTTGAGGCGGCGCAGCGCGATGTGCGAGAGCGTCTCCGTCATGCCGTAGGTGCTGAAGATGGGGTGGGGGAAGGTGCGCACCGCCTCCTCGACCGCGGGTGGCAAGGCGCCGCCACCAATGATGAGGCACAGCGTGCGGCGCAGCAGCGAGCGCTCGTGGGGCACGCGCAGCGTTTCGGCCACCTGGGCTGGCGTGAGGGCGGCAAAGTCGGGCGCCTCGTGCAGTCCGGCATACGGGTGGAGCGACGGTGTGCGCAGCAGCGTTTGCAGTCCGCCCGCCATGGCGCGCACCAGCATCATCTGCCCTGCTACAAACTGCAGCGGCAGGCACAGCAGCGCCGTGTTGCCCTGCTGTAGCCCCAGGGCTTGCAGTGTGGTTTCGGCGCTGTGCCACATGCGCACCTTCTCGGCCTCGAAGGGCTTGGGTTCGCCCGTGCTGCCCGAGGTGTGAAGCGTGAGGGTGGGCGAGGGGTTGCACCAGCGTGCCTTGAAGTTGGCCGCCTCACGGGCAAACGCCCTCTGCGCTGCGTGGCCGTACCACAGACGGTCGCCCTCGATGCAGAGGGGGGCAGCGTCGAAGTTCTGCACGAAGAGTTGCCCCGTGCCCAGCCCTTGTGGCATGAGGGGTGGCGCGTCGGGGGTGGCATGCGCCTCGGCCGTGGCCGCCGTCCATTGGGCAATGGCGTTGAGGCCCACGTTGCTCTCGAGCGCGCTCGTCACCCAATAGCCTATGCCGCGTTCGCGTGCCAGCGCCATCCACTCGGCGCAGCCCGTGAAGGCCCCGTGCAGCGAGGGTTTGAGCACCAGGTAGTGCGGACGTATGGTGTCGAGCAGGCGTTGCTTGTCGACCGTCTCGTGCACACCTATCATTTCCTCGTCGAGGGCGATGGGCAGGGGCGATGTGCGGCACAGCGCTGCCATCTCCTCCCACTGGCCCTGCTTGATGGGCTGCTCAATGCTGTGCAGACTGAAGCGGGCCAGTGCTTCGAGGCGGGCGGGGGCTTCGGCGGGTGAGAATGCGCCGTTGGCATCGACGCGCAGCTCCACGTCGGCCGCGCTGTAGCGGCCACGCAGGCGGCGCAGCAGCGCCAGTTCGCTGTCGAAGTCGATAGCCCCGATTTTCAGTTTCACGCATCCGAAGCCCGCGTCCAGCTTCTCGTCCATGCGGCGCTGCATTTCCTCAAAGTTTCCCATCCACACCAAGCCGTTGATGCGTAGCCCCTCCAACCCTTGGGCGAAGCGCGAGGGGTAAAGCCGCAGGTAGTCGCCCGCCAGCGAGCCTGCGGCCGAACGGAAGGCCGTTTGCAGACCAAAGAGCATGGACGGCACGTGGCGCAGCGCTTCGGCGTCGAAGCCCTGCTCCTGCTCCACCTGTTGGCACAGGGCGCGCAGCCGCGCCTCGTAGTCGTCGCTGTAGTCGGCACTGAGGTCGGGCAGCGGGGCACATTCGCCAAGACCCGTGAAGCGCACCTGTGCGTCGGCCGAAGTGAGCACGATGTACCACACACGGCGGGTGAGGTACACCCCGCGCGATGTGCCCGCCGGTTGCTTGAACTGCAACACGCGCGGCACTACACGCAAACGGAAGGGGAGGAAATGCATGAGCTATATATATATATAATAAAGGAGTGCGTGGGGAATATTATATGCGTGTATATATATAATAAAGGAGTGGGCGTCAGCCTTTAGGGCAGGTTGGGGAACTTCGAGAAATCGGGCTTGCGCTTCTCGAGGAAAGCGCGGCCGCCCTCCTGCGCCTCGTCGAGCATGTAGTAGAGCATGGTGGCGTCGCCCGCCAGTTCCTGTATGCCCGCCTGCCCGTCGAGTTCGGCATTGAGGCCCGCCTTGATCATGCGCAGTGCCAGCGGCGAGTGCTGCATCATTACTTCGGCCCATGCCACCACTTCGTCTTCGAGTTGCTCCTGCGGCACCACTTTGTTCACCATGCCCATGCGCTCGGCCTCGGCGGCTGAGTACTGTCGGCACATGAACCATATTTCGCGCGCCTTCTTCTGTCCCACGATGCGGGCGAGGTACGAAGCGCCGAAACCGGCGTCGAACGAGCCTACCTTGGGACCCGTCTGGCCGAAGATGGCGTTGTCGGAGGCAATGGTGAGGTCGCACATCAGGTGCAGCACGTGGCCGCCGCCAATGGCGTAGCCGTTCACCATGGCAATGACGGGTTTCGGTAGCGAGCGTATCTGCTTCTGCACGTCGAGTACGTTCAAACGGGGCACGCCGTCGCCGCCCACGTAGCCTCCGCGGCCTTTCACGTGCATGTCGCCGCCCGAACAGAAAGCCTTGTCGCCAGCGCCCGTTAGCACCACCACGCGCACCTCGGCAGCCTCGCGGCAATGGCGCAGGGCGTCGCTTATCTCGGCCACGGTGCGTGGCGTGAAGGCGTTGCGGTAGCGCGGACGGTTGATGGTGATGCGGGCCACGCCGCCGTAGAAGTCGAAGAGTATTTCCTCGTAGTCCTTGATTTTGGTCCAGTTTCTCATGAGTGAATGGGCTTATTTTGAAAGAATATATTTTGAAAACAGAAAGGCCGGGGGCTAATCGTCGGTGCGCACCTCCAGCAGTTTGGCGCGCTCGCCCTCGCCGAGCCATGCCTCGATGGCCTCGGGAAGTGCGTGGGTCGCGTCGGCCCGATGGTAGTCTACGTGAAAGGCTTGCGCAATGCCCTGGGCGTCGAAGTGCTGCCCGCCTGCGGCAATGTAGGGCTTGCTGGCGGGCGACTGGCTGAGGCCCGGCAGGTGGTCGAAAATGCCGCCGCGCCCGTTGTTCACCAGCAGGATGCGCAGGTTAGGCGGCAGCGCCACGTTCCACAGCGCGTTGGCGTCGTAGAAGAAGCTCAGGTCGCCCAGCACCACGATGCTCAGTCCCCACATGGCGGTGGCGTAGCCCACGGCTGCCGAGAGCGAGCCCTCGATGCCGTTGGTGCCGCGGTTGGCCAGAATGGGGTAAAGCCCTGAGCGCAGATAGCGCGCTGCAAGGCGTATGCTCAGGCTGTTGCCTAAATGCAGCGTGAAGCCCGAGCGCTTGGCCAGTGCCTGGCTGAGCGTTTGCCACACAAAGGCCCCTTGCGGTGCGGGCTGCAGCACAGGCTCAGGAACTGCCAGGGCTTCGAGACGTTGCAGGGCGCGGGCCACCTGCGGGTTGTGCGGCGGCAGAGCGGCCGCCAGTTGCTGCAGGGCCGCCTGTTCGCCGCAGCGCACCGTGTGTGTCAGGTGGCAGAAGGTGTCGGCCAGACCCTCGTCGTAGCCCAAGCGCACCACCTGCACCTCGGCCTGCCGCAGCAACGCCTTGAAGCGTTTACACACAAAGTTGCCCCCCAGGTGCACCACCACGTCGGGCAAGCAGTCGGCCTCGGCTGTGGCATCCATGCGGTCGAAGGCCAGCAAGCGGTGGCTGCCCTCCACATCGGCTATGATGTCGGGCAGCACGAGCATCTGGCGGCGTGCCGTGAGGGCGGCCACCTCGGCGCGCAGGTCGCCGCGTTCGTATTGCCCCACCACCAGCGCGGGCAGTCGGGCACCGGCCACCAGCTGCACCACCTCGGCGGGCAGGGGCTGCGTGGCCTGCGGCTCGTGGCGGCGCACCATGCGCTCGTGGGGCAGATGGGGCGTGGTGAAGCGGAAGAGCGGTTCGGCCACGGGCACGTTGATGTGGGCGGGGCCGCCCCCTTGCCGGCTGAGTGCGAGCAGTGCCTCGTTGGCCAAGCGGTTCGTCAGCCAGCGCTGCGCGTCGGTGTAGGTGCCGTCGGCGTCGGCTGCGGCCAGCGTGTGCGTGGGGCAGTAGGGCATCAGTGCGCCGTGTTGCGGCAGCGTTTGCCCGTCCCATTGGCCTATCCACTCCTGCGGCCGGTCGGCCGAAATCACGAGCAGCGGCAGGTGGCGGTAGTAAGCCTCGGCCACGGCAGGCAGACAGGCCAGCAGCGCCGACCCCGAGGTGACGCACACCGCCACGGCCTGCTGTGTGGCCAGCGTCATGCCCAGTGCCACAAAGGCCGCGCTGCGTTCGTCGGTCACGGCCGTCAGCTGCATGCGGCCCTCGCTTTGCAGGGCGTGCAGGTTGTGCACCACCACGCCGTTGCGCGAGCCAGGGCACACCACGGCGCGCTCCACACCGTGTGCCACGAGCAGGGCAGTGAGTTGGTTAACTTGGGGCGAATGGCAATACATAAGGGGCTTGTCTTTTTTTTAATTGTGAAATGGAAAACTGGGCAGGAGCGTCAGAGCAGTTGCAGCATGGTGGTGAGTTTGCGCTGCGTTTCGTCCCACTCCTCGGCCTCCTGGCTTTCGGGCATCAAACCGCCGCCCGCGTAGAGCGTGGCCTGCCGTGGGCTGAAAGCCATGCAGCGCAACGACACGTAGAGGTGCGTTTCGCCCAGCAGGTGCAGCGGCCCGCTGAAGCCCGCGTAGTAGCGGCGGGGCGTGGCCTCGGCCTGACCGATGGTGCGCAGCGCCTCCTGCCGTGGCATGCCGCACACCGCCGGCGTGGGATGCAAGCGTGCCAGCACCTCGCCCACGGCGGTGTGGACCGGCAGTGTGAAGCGGAAGTCGGTGCACAAGTGCTGCAGGTTGCCTGTGTGCAGGGTGTAGACGGGCGAGGCTGTGAGCGTGTCGCACACGGGGCGCAACTGCTCGTCGATGAAGCGTGCCACCACCTGCTGTTCCTCGCGGTTCTTGGCATTCCACACAGGTGTCACGCCCTCCTGCCACGGCAGCGTGCCGGCCAGCGCCATGGTGCTCCACACGTGGTGGCGGCGGTCGAGCAGCACCTCGGGCGTGGCCGTGAGCCAGGTGCCCGTGTGCGGCGTGTGCCACAACGCCACGAAACTGCCGGGGCGGTAGTGGCAGGCGCGCAGAAAGAGGCGCTGTGCGTCGAGGTCGGCCTCGTGCTCGTGCAGCGTCACCACCAGCCGGCGCGACAGCACCACCTTGCGCAGCGTGCCGTCGGTCAGCCGGCTGTGGGCGGTGGCAAAGGCACGGCTGTAGGCCGCGCGCTGGGCAGCCTCGTCGCTCTCATGGTGCGAGGGGAGGCCCATAGGGGCGGCAGGCACGGCGTGCGTGGTGGCCTCGTCGGGTTCTATCCACACAATGGGGCAGTCGGCGCTTGGCTCAAAGGGCACGATGGCGTAGCCGCCGCCCTCGGGCATTTGCTCCAGAGCGTGAAACGTGCGCGGCTCGCCCCGCTGCACGAGGCGCGTGAAGTGCTGGCTGTGCGGCGTGCGGTAGAGTACGTAGGATGTCGGTTCGTCGTGTGTCACGATGCTTCGTGGGTAGTGTGCTAATTATATAAGGAGTGTGGCCGCCTTACAGCCCTTTGGCCTTGGCCTCGTTCCATATTTCGTCCATCTCGGCGAGCGTCATGTCGGTGAGTGGGCGGCCGGCCTTGAGGGTGTGCGCTTCCAGGTAGTTGAAGCGGCGTATGAACTTCTGTGTGGTGCGTTCCAGCGCGTTGTCGGGATTGATTTTGTAGAGTCGTGCGGCGTTGATGAGCGAGAAGAGCACATCGCCCAGTTCGCCCTCGGCGCGTTCCTTGTCCATGTGCGCCACTTCGGCCTCAAATTCCGAAATCTCCTCCTTCACCTTGTCCCACACCTGTTCGCGTTCCTCCCAGTCGAAGCCCACGTTGCGTGCCTTGTCCTGCACGCGATAGGCCTTGATGAGCGTGGGCAGGGCGGCGGGCACGCCGGCGAGCACCGTCTTGTTGCCGTCCTTTTCCTTTTGTTTGATTTGTTCCCACTGCTCGCTCACCTGCTGTGCGGTGGTCACGTGGCTTGCGTCGTGGCTGTCGGCGGGCGGGAACACGTGCGGGTGGCGGAAAATGAGTTTTTCACACAGCTGGTGGCACACGTCGGCTATGTCGAACGCCTCCTTTTCGCTACCTATCTTGGCATAGAAGCACACGTGCAGCAGCACGTCGCCCAGTTCCTTACAAATGTCCTTCTGGTCGCCGCGCATCAGCGCGTCACACAGTTCGTAGGTTTCTTCTATGGTGTTGGGTCGCAGGCTTTCGTTGGTCTGCTTGCGGTCCCACGGGCATTTCACCCTCAGTTCGTCGAGCACGTCGAGCAGTCGCCCGAACGCCTCCATTTTCTCTTCTCGTGTATGCACTTGGTTGTATAAGGTTGTTGGGTTTATTTGTGGTGGAAAAATAGACTCGCTTCCCGTGCTGCTCACCTGTTGCCTTTCGCACGGTTGTGCGTTTTGCAGAGCATCTCGCAGTTCTGTATGCTTGTTGCTCCGCCTTTGCTCCATGCGGTCACGTGGTCTGCGTCCATTTCGTTGAGTTTGTAGATGCGGGTGCGGTTGGCATTGTTGCCCTGTGCGCAGAGCGGGCAGTTGGATATGCCGCGTTTCTCGGCTTCTGCGGTCTGGCGTTTGTAGGCCGCGCGCTTGGTCGACTCCTCGAAGATGCGGATGTCGAGCAGTTTCTTGTCCACCTCGCCGCCCAGCACATATTCGTAGATGTTGCGTGGACACCGTACGCTCTCGTCGGCTTGCAGTGCCTTGATGCGTGTAGCCAGTTTCTCGGTGCTGTATGGGGTGTAGTGGTAGGTCTCGTACAGCCGTCCCCATTCCAGTCCGCACATGTCTCGTTCCACCATGGTCAGCGTGCCCGCCACCCAGTCTATCACAGAGCGGAAGTAGCATTCCAGTTCACCCGTGCTCTCGTCCCGGCGATGTTGGCTCATGTAGGCGTCCACGCTCATGCCCTTGCTGTCGCATATCCAGCGCAAGGCTTCAGCCAGATAGTCTTGTCGCTTCACGTCGCCCTTTACGTAGTGGCTCCACTTCTGCACCTCTGCATTCTGCGAGTTGCTGAAGACGTGTTTGGCGGCCGTCACGAACGGACCCGAGTAGATGGCGTTCAGCAGTTCCTGCTCCTTGAGGGGGATTCCCACAATGTTGATGGTCTTGAACCATTCCTTTATTTCGTGTTCCTTGCCCTCGCATTCATACACCAGCAGCGGCGATTGCAGGATGCGCTGCTGCAGTTCGGCGGGTAGCCCCGAGAAGTACTGCACATTGTCCTGCTCGTCGGTAATGGCAAACTTCCCCGTCACGAAGCGTCCTATCGAGGTGATGCGCTGCTGCCCGTCAAGCACTTCGTAGTTGCCGTCGGGCGTGCGGTTGAAGTATATCAGTCCGATGGGGTAGCCGCGGAGCAGCGAAGTGATGACGGCCACATCGCGCTTGCCGTCGTTGTAGATATAGTGGCGTTGGTACTCGGGCTGTATGGTGAGCCTGCCGTCCAGCCCAAAGAGTCCTTTGCCTTCGAGTTCGTTATAGGTGAATCCTTTGCAGATGTCGGCCACGGTCCATTCGGTGTGCAGTGTTGTCTTCATGGAGTGTTTCTGTTGGTGGTGAAATGCTTTGCTTCTTGCGTGTTGCCAATGCCTCGCAGGCGCAAGCATTTTCAAACCGTGACAACTTGTCACACTTTCAATGCGGGAGCATGCTGCGGTGCTGGCATTTCAGTTGACTACAAACTGTAGCCGACTGATTGGGGTAAGGAGCTTAATGTCGTGTTTTGCGGATGAGGAGCCTAAAGTAGAGCCTTTTGCCGTTGATATACGGGCGGTCATACTTTGCACATCCAGGAATGCGTATATCATATGAAGAGGCGTTTGTATATTCGTACCCCCCCCATTAGTTGGCTGTCTTACAGTGCTTTTGCTGTCCCATAGGCCTTGTGAGAAGCCTGCTCCTTCGCTTTCGGTCGCGCCGATAATCTCAAATTGCTCGGGGCAATACTTGTCCAGAAACGAAATGGGCACGCCCATCACGCCGTCGTAGTCAGAGGGGATAGCATCTACAAACGGCACTTCGATAGCGTCGTAGTTGTCGTAGTGGTCATAAGCGGCTTTCCCTTTAATCTCCTTGTGCTTGGAGTAGCGCAGGTTGTCGGCCATAGTCATTAAGGGAAGGGGTTCGTGGCGACGGCCATGGTCTATGTTCGTGAACCAACATATACTTGAAACTCGCATCACTTTCTTTCCGTTTCTTTCTCTTTCAAACTTATAAGTAGGAGCGAATTCGTATTCTTGGGGAACGTAGAAATACATGCCGCGATTGAATGATGTTACGCCTAACCATACTTTGTTGTTTTTAATGAGGGGAAAAAGTTCTTTATAGGTTATGGCGTTGACATTTCCAATTATTGCAAACTTCTTATTGGCCTCCATAATCCAAGCCAAGAACTGGCGGAGCAGAGAGAAAGGCGGATTGGTAACAATAATGTCTGCTTCATCACGCAGTTTCTTCACTTCATCACTGTTGAAGTCTCCGTCACCCTGCATATAATTCCATTGCAAGTCGTCGATGTTGATTTTGCCGTCGCCCGTCACGTCCTTGTCCAGCACGAAGATCTTGCCTTTTATCTGCGCTTTCGATGGGTCGAACTGTGGTGAGCCTTGTTCGAACAACGAAAGAGTATAGGGCATCTTATACTTCTTGGCATCGGGTGCGTAACTGGTAGAAATCAACTTCTTCAAGCCCAGTTCCTCGAACTTGGCAGCAAAGAAGCGTGTGAAGTTGCTCCATTCGGGGTCATCGCAAGGCAGCAACACCGTTTTGTCGCGGAATACGTTGGGATTGTATTCCAGATACGCGTTCATTTCTGCCTCAATGTCATGATACTGCGTGTAGAACTCATCGTTCTTGGCTGCTTTGGCCGCCTTCAGATTGGTATTTGCCATAAGTAAATACAACTTGTATATCGGAAATTACATGTGCTTGCACTGGCAGGCTCGCTCATAGCATGTGCCCCGTGGCCACACCCATGTTCTCGTACTTTTGAGCGCCCTCTGCTGTTTCAAGGCCTACAAAAGTGCAAAAATATATTGGGTAGGCAGTGGGTTAGGTGTAAATAAATGCGTACACGCGGGGCGGGGCGGGGCAAAAAAGCGGTTTTCGGGCACGGGGCGATGGGGTGCTGGCGCGGCGCTATGAAGCCTTGGCGGCGCGCTCACCCGTGGGGCGTGTTCGGTGCATGGTGGCTGGGCTTTGTTGTCCTATTTTTCGCATGGCTGCATTTTGGCCCGTTTTGATGTGAAAAAATGGGGCGGAAAAAGCGCTTCGCGTCATTTGTGCTGCCGGCGTGATGTAACAATACTGCTTTTCAATGCTTTATAATCGTGAGCAGAAGGCGGCGGGCCGATTTTGCAAGGCGTGTAATTGTTCGTAAAAGGCTTGTTGTTATCTGCCACGGCGGCACGGCACGTCTGCCACGGCGGCGTGGCACGTCTGCCATGCCGCCGTGGCACGTTTGCCACGGCGGCGTGGCAAACCGTTTGGCGCCATGTACGAATGCGTCCATTTGTCGCAAAAACGGTTTTGTGCCGTGCCGCAATGGAGGGGCGGCGTGGAGGACCGCAGCGGTTTGTGGCTGGCTGCGCTGCGGGCATAGAAAACCCCGCATGCCCGGGCTGTGGAGCGGGGGCATGCGGGGTGGAGTGGGGAAGCGGCGGCAGGGGGCCGCCCTTGTGTTGAAGGGTGAGCCCACGTCTGCGGGGCGCGGCTTATTGGGCCAGATAGTCGTTGACGTGCTGCTCGATGCGGGCGAGCACGTTGTCGGCCGGTGCGGGCTGGAACTTGGAGCCCGTGATGTGCTCGTAGAGCTCGATGTAGCGGTCGCTGATGCTCTGCACCACCTCGGGCGTCATCTCGGGTATGGGCTGGTCGGCGGCGCCGTGCACCTGGAAGCCGTTGTTGAGCAGCCACTCGCGCACAAATTCCTTGCTGAGTTGCTTCTGCGGTTCGCCGGCAGCCAAGCGTTCGGCGTAGCCCTCGGCGTAGAAGTAGCGCGAGGAGTCGGGCGTGTGTATTTCGTCCATCAGGTAGATTTGGCCGTTGTGTTTGCCAAACTCGTACTTCGTGTCGACCAGTATGAGGCCGCGCTGGGCGGCTATTTCCGTGCCGCGCTGGAAGAGGGCGAGGGTGTACTTCTCGAGCAGGGCATACTCCTCGGGCGTGGCGAGGCCGCGTGCCAGAATTTCCTCTTTCGAGATGTCCTCGTCGTGCTCGCCTATTTCAGCCTTGGTGGTGGGGGTGATGATGGGCGTGGGGAACTTCTCGTTTTCACGCATGCCCTCGGGCAGGGTGACGCCGCAAATCTGGCGCACGCCGCTCTTGTAGGCACGCCAGGCGCTGCCGCACAGGTAGCCGCGCACAATCATTTCAACGGGGAAGCCCTGGCACATCACGCCCACGGTGACCATGGGGTCGGGCGTGGCGAGTTTCCAGTTAGGGCAGATGTCGGCGGTGGCGTCGAGGAACTGCGCTGCAATCTGGTTGAGCACCTGACCCTTGAAGGGGATGCCCTTGGGCAGAATGACGTCGAAGGCCGAAATGCGGTCGGTGGCCACCATCACGAGGCGGTCGCCCAGGGTGTAGACGTCGCGCACCTTGCCGTGGTACACGGCCGTCTGGCCGGGGAATTGGAATTCAGTGTGAGTTAATGCAGACATAATATATAATAAGGTGTATTTGTTACGCTTCTTCTTGGCTATCGGTGCCCTCATGAGCAGCCTTTGGCTCCTTGCGCTGGCGGGCGGCCTGCTCGTAGGCCTGCACAATGCGGGTGACGAGCTTGTGGCGAATGATGTCGCCCTCGTCCATCTGTATGAAGGCAATGCCGGGCACGCCCTGCAGGATGCGCTGCGCCTCAATCAGACCGCTGCGCTGCGAGGCGGGCAGGTCGATTTGCGTGCAGTCGCCCGTAATAATCATCTTCGTGTTCCAGCCCATGCGGGTGAGGAACATTTTGATTTGCGCGGAGGTGGTGTTCTGCGCTTCGTCGAGTATGACCACGGCGTCGTTGAGCGTGCGGCCTCGCATGAAGGCGAGCGGGGCAATCTGTATGACCTGCGTGTCCATGTACTCCTGCAGTTTGGCGGCGGGTATCATTTCCTGCAAAGCATCGTAGAGGGGCTGCAGGTAGGGGTCAATCTTGTCGCGCATGTCGCCGGGCAGGAAGCCCAACTTTTCGCCGGCCTCCACGGCGGGGCGGCTCAGAATGATGCGCTTCACCTCCTTGGCCTTGAGGGCGCGCACGGCCAGGGCTATGGCGGTGTAGGTTTTGCCCGAGCCTGCGGGACCTATGGCAAAGAGCATGTCGCTCTGGGCGTAAGCCTCCACCAGGCGGCGCTGGTTGGGCGTGCGGGGCGTGATGGGCTTGCCGCCCGTGCTGTAGACGATGACACCCTCCGCCTGGTCGCCCGTAGCGCGGCCCTGGCGCACAATGGCGAGCAGGTCCTCCTCGTTGAGGCGGTTGAAGCGGGTGCAGTGGCGGTCGAGTTGCAAAAACACCTCGTCGAAGTACGCCATGTCCTCCTCGCTACCTATAACCCGCATCACATTGTCGCGCGCCATGATGCGCATTTTGGGAAGCAAGGCCCTGAGCATGCGCAGGTTGGCATTGCCGGGGCCGAAGAAGATGGCGGGGTCGGAGCCCTCGAGTATGAAATGTTTTTCTGTCATGAAACGTGTGGTGAAAAAAGGCCGCCTCGCGGACCTTGCCTTGCAATGGCTGCAAAATTAAGCATTATGCCCTTACGCCGCAACCTTTTTTTTGTACTTTTGCCCGCAGTAATGCGCATGTAACACCTTGTGGATGCGCGCCAAACCGCTTTTCTTCCCCTTCACATACAGCCCTATGCCCCTGCACAAGATACCCTTGCGCCGAAGCCACTTCCTTGTGGCTTTTGCCGTCACAGTCATTGTTTTAGTCATCGTGAAATGCCAGCACCCCGAGTGGTCGTTGCGCCCCGAGGCCGTGCAGCCCGAGGCCCGCGCACAGGCCGAGCCCGACGACAGCATCATCCGCCAGGCCCGCCATGTGGACTCCCTGCTGCTGCGCCGCCGCAGCGTGCCCGTGCTGGTCAAGGCCGACGGCACGCCTGTGAAGAACAGGCTGACCAGCGTGGTAAGTTTCGACGTGTCATTCCCCGACCTGAACGACGTGCAGCTGACCACTGCGCAGCGCCTGGGAGTGCCCCTCATGGCCAGCCGTGCCGAGGCCGCCCAAGGCAAGGACAAACTGGTGTACGTGGGCGACAGTCCGCACTACGCCCTCATGTCGCTCAAGCACTCCGCGCCCTACCTCGTGCCGCGCGCTGCCACGCTGCTTAACACCATTGCCCGAGCCTTCAACGACTCGTGCGTGACGAAGGGCTACCCCTTCTACAAACTCCTCGTTACCTCGGTGCTCCGCACGCAAGAGGACGTGCAGCACCTGCGCCGCGTCAACCAGAACGCCTCAGAGAACAGTTGCCACCAGTATGGCACCACCTTCGACATTTCCTACAACAAGTTCCTGCTCGTGACCGACCCTGACAAGGGACGCAGCGAAATCGTCTACGTCACGCCGCCCAAGGGCATCCTCTCCGAAGTGCTCGAGGACCTGCGCCTGGCGGGAGCCTGCTACGTGAAGTTTGAGAAAAAACAGTCGTGCTTCCACATCACGGCGCGCTGAAACCACCGCATGCCTCCTTGCGAGGCCACCCATTCTGACACTATGGAGAAATTTGAAGTCCACATACTGGGTTGCGGCAGTGCCAAACCCACGCTGCGCCACCAGCCCTCGTCGCAGGTCATCAATGTGCGCGAAAAGGTGTTTATGGTCGACTGCGGCGAAGGGGCGCAGGTGCAGTTCTGCCGTGCCCGCCAAAAGTTCTCGCGCCTCAACGCCATCTTCATCTCGCACCTGCACGGCGACCACGTGTTCGGCCTCATCGGTTTGCTCTCCACCATGGCACTGGCCGGCCGCACGGCCACGCTCCACATCTACGCCCACGCCCCGTTGCAAGGGCTGCTGCAGCCACACATCGACTTCTTTTGCCGCGGCATGCAGTACGAAGTCATCTTTCACAGTCTGCCCGACGACCACGACTCGCACCTCATCTACGAGGACCGCTCCATCGAGGTGCACACCCTGCCCCTGTGCCACCGGCTGCCCAGTTGCGGCTTCCTGTTCAAGGAAAAACCCCTGCTGCCCCACATACGCCACGACATGATGACGTACCTGCAAATACCCTACTACATGGTGAACACCATCAAGCAGGGGGCGGGCTGGACCGACGCCGAGGGACGCACCTACCGACACGAGGAACTGGTGACGCCGGCCGACGCACCGCGCTCCTACGCCTACTGCTCCGACACCAATTTCCAGCCCCGCCTGGCCGACATGCTGCAAGGCGTGAACGTGCTCTACCACGAGGCCACCTTTGCCCACGACATGCTGCCACGAGCGCAGGAAACCTGCCACTCCACGGCGCGCCAGGCTGGCGAAATGGCACGACTGGCACAGGCGCGACGCTTGGTGATAGGTCACTTCTCCTCGCGCTACGACGACGAGCAGCCCCTGCTGGCCGAAGCGCAGGCCGTCTTCCCCAACACCCTGCTGGCGCATGAGGGAATGGTGATACAGGTGGACTGATTGACGCGTCTACTCCTTTATTATATAACTGCAAGCGACGGCCCGCCGCTGCCCCTCAATCGGTTGGGTCTACTCCTTTATTTATTATTTAGAGCCAGTGGCGCTGCCGCAGTTTTCCTTTATCATGAATAAAAACACTATGAAAGCAACCACCCTCATGCTGGCGATGAGTTTGAGCCTCGGCAGCCTGCACGCACAGCCCGCCGCCGACACCACAGCCCGCTACCAGCCCACGCCCGAGAACCTGCAGGCACGGCAAACGTTTGCCGACAGCAAATTCGGCATCTTCCTGCATTGGGGCATCTACAGCCTGTTTGCCCAGGGCGAGTGGTATTTAACGAACCAAAACTTGGACCGCGCGGAGTATGCCAAGGCCGCCGACGCCTTCTATCCCCACCGCTTCGACGCCAAAGCGTGGGTGAGCGCCTTCAAGGCTGCCGGAGCGCGCTACATCTGCTTCACCACACGTCATCACGACGGCTTCTCCATGTGGAACACGCAGCAGAGCGACTACAACATCATGCACACGCCCTACGGCCGCGACATTCTCAAGCAGTTGGCCGACGAGTGCCACCGCCAGGGACTGCGCCTGCACCTTTACTACTCACACATCGACTGGACGCGCGACGACTACCCTGCAGGACGCACAGGGCGTGGCACGGGCAAGGATCCGCAGAAGGCCGACTGGCCGCACTACTACGACTTCATGAACCGCCAGCTCACCGAACTCCTCACGCAGTATGGCGAGATAGGCGCGGTGTGGTTCGACGGCTGGTGGGACCACGACCACGACGCCAAGCCCTTCGACTGGCAACTGCCCGCCCAGTACCGCCTCATTCACACCCTGCAGCCCGCCTGCCTCATTGGCAACAACCACCACCGCCAGCCCGTGGAGGGCGAGGACATCCAGCTCTTTGAGCGCGACGTGCCGGGCGAGAACAAGGCCGGCCTCTCGGGGCAGCAGGTGAGCACGCTGCCGCTCGAAACGTGCCAGACGATGAACGGTATGTGGGGATACAAGGTGGCCGACCAGCACTACAAGCAGCCCGCCGAACTCATCCGTCTGCTGGTGCGCACCGCGGCCAAGGGTGCCAACCTGCTGCTCAACATCGGGCCGCAACCCAACGGCGAACTGCCAGCCATCGCCCTGCACCGCCTGCAACACATGGGACAGTGGCTCAGTCGACACGGAGAGGCTATCTACGCCACGCAGGCCGGCCCCGTGGCGCAGGGCGACACACTCGTCAGCACCCGCCGCGGCGACACCCTCTTCCTCCATCTGCTCACCGACCGTCTGCCTGCCACCCTCAGCGTGCCACTGCCACGCAAGCCCCGCCGCCTCACACACTTCCCCACCCAGAGCCCGCTCCCCTTCAAGCGCAAGGGAAGCAACCTCACCATCGACCTCAGCCACGTGCAGCGCACCGATAGCGTGGACTATATCATACAGGTAGAGATGTAGGGAAAACGGAACGCAAGGCACAAAGCAAAGGCTTTCTTCAACACAAGCACAGGATGCGATGTGTGAAGAAAGCCTTTGTGCATGAATGAACCCATGCAAACGAGGGCGTTCCCCTTTTCAAGCAGGCGCAGCACTCCTTTATTATATATACCCGTGCTCAGAGCACAGGCTCGTGCTCGGGGGCGGGAGGAGATGACACTGGTGTTGGCGCTGTCGTACATCCACGTCAGGTGCGGGCCACCGACAGCGTGGACTATATCATACAGGTTGAGATGTAAAACCAAGTGGAGCGGTAGACTCTGATGAAGATGTAAACTCACATCTTACTCATCCCTCCTAAAAACAGAACAGGAGGCAAACGCCCGCGTTGGAACGTTTGCCTCCTGATGCTTTCATGCCGGCGCAAAACCTTTGCGCTTTGGGAATATCAGCCCGTTACTTCACAAGTACCTTGCGCGAGGTACCGTCCGCGTAGCGCTCGATGACCACGCCGCGCTGCTTGCCCGTCAGGCGGCGGCCGCTCAGGTCGTAGTAGCCCGTTACCTGCGGTGCGGTGTCGCTGCCGCTTATCTGGGACACGCCAGCATCAATGTTGAGGCTTACAATGTCGTATTTATTCCAAGGCGATGCTGCTTGATAGAGCGCCTTCGCTTCGTCATTGGCTACGTAGATTGTCCTTAAAGGCGTTTCATAAAACGTGTAGTCGCCTGCATAGGGCACTGTCGTAGGCAACATGGTGATTTCTTCAAGGCCTATACAACCATGGAAGCACTCATCTCCCAAACTCGTGACGGAAGAGGGAATGGTGATGGAGGTCAGGCTGCAGTTGGCGAAGCAACCATCTCCCAAACTCTGGACGGAGTTGGGAATGGTGATGGAGGTCAGACCTGTGCATTCCTTGAAGCACGAACCACCCAAACTCGTGACGGACGAGGGAATGGTGACGGAGGTCAGACCTGTGCAATCCATGAAGCAACAGTCTCCCAAACTCGTGACGGAAGAGGGAATGGTGATGGAGGTCAGACCTGTGCAATCCCAGAAGCAATACTCTCCCAAACTCGTGACGGAAGAGGGAATATGACTGTTTTTGCATCCTGCAATCATTTCATTGGTAGAAGTTTCGATAATAGCATTACAGTTATCTCTTGAATCATAAACAGGGTTATTAGCATCTACCTTAATATACGCAATGCCCGAACAACCTGCAAAGCACCCATACCCCAAACTCGTGACGGAAGAGGGAATGGTGATGGAGGTCAGACCTGTGCAGTTAGAGAAGCACCTATATCCCAAACTCGTGACGGAAGAGGGAATGGTGATGGAGGTCAGACCTGTGCAGTTCTCGAAGCAATTGCGTTCCAAATTCGTGACGGAGTTGGGGATGGTGATGGAAGTCAGACCTGTGCAGTTAGAGAAGCAATAATCTCCCAAACTCGTGACGGAAGAGGGAATGGTGATTTCTTCAAGGCTTATACAGTTCCTGAAGCACTCATCTCCCAAACTCGTGACGGAAGAGGGAATGGTGATGGAGGTCAGACCTGCGCAGTCCCAGAAGCACCCCTCTCCCAAACTCGTGACGGAAGAGGGAATGGTGATGGAGGTCAGACCAGTGCAACCATAGAAGCAACGATCTCCCAAACTCGTGACGGAAGAGGGAATGGTGATGGAGGTCAGACCAGTGCAACCAAAGAAGCACGAACCACCCAAACTCGTGACGGAAGAGGGAATGGTGATGGAGGTCAGACCAGTGCAACGATAGAAGCACGAACCACCCAAACTCGTGACGGAAGAGGGAATGGTGATGGAGGTCAGACCAGTGCAACCATAGAAGCACGAACCACCCAAACTCGTGACGGAAGAGGGAATGGTGATTTCTTCAAGGCTTATACAGTTCCAGAAGCACTCATCTCCCAAACTCGTGACGGAAGAGGGAATGGTGATGGAGGTCAGACCGCTGCACTCAGAGAAGCACTCATCTCCCAAACTCGTGACCGCGTATTTTGTACCATTTACGGATATTTCCTCAGGAACGACCACATCCCCTGTGTACCTAGAAGCATAGGTCACGGAAGCAGTGTGGTTGTCGGAATCCAAATTGTAGTAAATGCCGCTCACCTTGACATCATACCCCCACGCAGCGTACACGTTCCAGCAGAAAAGAAGGATAAGCAGTAAAGAAATTTTTTTCATGTTGTTAGGATAAAGAAAAGGCGTGCAACCATTCGTGTGCTTGCCTTCTCCCAGGCTACCGCCAAGTGGCCTAACAACTAACAAGCGCAGAATGGCTCACGCCTTAGGGGCATGAACCTTCGTACTGCTTGTTCTCAGTTGTTGAATATTGGCGGTATTCGGGGGAAGAGAACAAGAGCAAAAGCTCAATATGTATGTGTGTTCTGTATCAAGTCAACAGGAACGGAACGCGCGCCGGTTGGACAATGTGAGGCTATGGAGCCTCGTTCTTTCATTTCCAGTGGCCTGGCCGCTGCCCGTGGGGCAGACGTGGCGAGGCGGTGCGTTCGTTGTGTCGTGTCTGTGTCGTGGTGGCCGTGCCGTGCCGCGTGAGGGCGGCCTGGGCAGGGCGCTGAAATAGGGTTGAAAAGGTAAGACTGTGCATTCCGTATTGGAAACGCCGCGGGGACGGATGAATGCGTGTCCGCCCGCCGGGCTTGGGCAAGCAAACGCGAAAACCGGCTTGCCCAAGCGCAAAAGTAGGACAAAATCAGAGAATAACCGAAAGCAGGCGCTGCGAAAATGGATGGGGACGGCAAAAGAAACCTGCGGCGAGCAGCCTGGCAGCATGCGGCGAAGAGGCTTTTAGTGGGGCTGGTAAAGTTGTGGCCACTCCTTTATTATATATATAGCCCTCCGCGCCCTCCGCGTGCTCAGAGCACAGCCTCGAGCTTGCTCGTGTACATGGCCAGCGAGCGGCTCCAGGAGTCGTCGGGGAGGATGCGGGCTGGGGCGAGGCCGTGGCGGGTGGCGAGTTGGCAGTAGAGGTCGTAGGTGGTGCAGGTGCAGGGTGCGCCGCAGTTGTAGATGCCGCCGGCCATGTGCCCCTTGGCTATGATGCGGGCAATGGTCTGCACCACCTGCCACACGTCCGTCACGCCGCGGCGCTCGCGGGTGCAGGCCTTGATGGTGGTGCCGCAGCGCTGCGCTTGGGCTATGACGGCCATGATGCCGTGGTCGGCGCACAGATGGTCGGGACGGGTGGGGATGATGCAGGCGTCTGCGCTGTCGTACATCCACGTGAGGCGCAGCCCGATGGCGGTGGCGTCGATGGCCTGCGCACGGCGTTCCATGAGGAGCTTGTGGCGGCCGTAAACGCTGCGCGGCGTGTAGTCGTCAAGGTCTGTGTCGGTTTCAAGGAACGTGTGTGTCCAGAGGTTGCTGTCAGTCTGATACACTTGGTCCGAACTCATGTAGATGCACCGCGCCCCGCAGGCGTCGGCGGCCTGCACCACGTGGCAGGTTCCCTCCACATTCACCGCCTGCGACTCCTCGGGATGCTGCTGGCAGTAGGCCGTGGCACTGATGGCTGCGCAGTGCACTACGAAGTGCGGACGGAAGGCGGTCATGGTGCGGGTGCAGGCGTCGGCCTGGGTGATGCTCATGTCGCTGTGGCTGGGCGCCAGCACCTCGTAGCCACACTCGTGGCGCAGATACCACGCCACGCGGCTTCCCAGGAAACCGCTGCCGCCCGTCACGAGCACTCGCAGGCGGCGCGCTTCGGGCAGGGCGTAGATGGGGGTGAGCACCGACTCGTTGGGCCAGTGGGGAGCGTGGAGCAGGGTGTGCGGACTGCCGCCCAGTCCGCTCCAGTCGATGCGCCGCACGTGTTCGAAGCTGGGCGAACCGAAGTCGAACGAACGGCCGAAGAGCAGCACGGCCTGCCGTGCGTGGTCGATGCGCCACAGTCCGCCGCCAAAGGGGCACGACTCGCCTTTGTCGAGGAGGTCGCGGTGCAGGTAGACGGTGCCGAAACGCAGCACGCCGTCGTGGTTGATGATGAATTTCTGATACATAAATGCTGTGAGATGTGGGGTGTAAGGCTTTGCGCACCGCGCCGCCGTGGCGAGATGCCGCTTAGTGCGTTGCACGCGGCCGTGGACAACGTTGCCCTCGCCCATGGACAACGTTGCCCTCGCCCATGGGCAACGTTGCACACGCTCATGGGCAACGTTGCACACGGCCGTGTGCAACGAATTTTCCCTGTTTACGTTACGTCAGATCCCTTTACCGAAAGGGTTTGTTGCCTTACGGAAATGGCGTAGCGAAGCTGCAAGCGGAGTGCCTGCGGTGTGCGGGCTACGTGTGGCCGTTGAGGCCGGATGATGTTGCAGTGGCGAAGCGCTTCATGCCCGAAAGCAGACATGCAGGAGGACGCCCGGCGGATGGGGCAGCCTCCTGCATGCTTGCAGTGTGGGGTGTTCAGTGAATGCGCCAATGCTGACCGTCGTAGACGAGGGGAAAGATGATTTCCTCGTCGCTACCGTCGCCGTAGGTCACATTGAGAAACACGTTGGCCATGCGGCCGCTGTCGTGCATCTCGGTGCGGAGCACGGTGGCCCGTTTCACGCCCTGCCTGTCGCGGGCTATACTGGCGTAGTGGTGCTTGAGGGCGAGCGCCATGCGGCTCTTGTAGTCGGCTGTGGTGCTGTCGCACGAGAGCATGGCGTCGACATACTCCGCATAGTGCCCCTGTGCGCCGAGCATGTAGTAGTGCACGGCCAAAGTGTCGGTGAGGGCGGTGCGGTCGGGTGCGGAGGGGCCTTTGTCGCCGCCGCAGGCCGTGAACACCGCAACCGTGAGGAGGACAAGGAAAATGCGTGGAGTGGACATGGTGGGGCGTACTACTTTTGACGGATGAAAATGTTGATAGGCGTGCCCGTGAAGTTCCAGCGCTCGCGTATCTTGTTTTCAAGGAAACGCTTGTAAGGCTCCTTGACATACTGCGGCAGGTTGGCGTAGAACACGAACGAGGGTATCTGCACGTCGGGTATCTGGGCGCAGTATTTTATCTTGATGTATTTGCCCTTCATCGAGGGGGGCGGGTAGGCTTCGATGAGGGGGAGCATCTCCTCGTTGAGCTTGGAGGTGCTGATGCGGCGCTTGCGTGAGAGGTAGACCTCCTTGGCCGTTTCGAGCACCTTGAAGATACGCTGCTTCGTGACGGCCGAGGCGAAGACGATGGGGAAGTCGGTGAAGGGAGCCAGGCGTTCGCGCAGCGTGTTTTCGTAGTGCTTGATGGCCTCGTTGGTCTTGTTTTCAATGAGGTCCCATTTGTTGACCACCACTACGAGACTCTTGTTGTTGCGCTGTATGATTTGCACAATGTTGAGGTCCTGGCTCTCGATGCCGCGGGTGGCGTCGAGCATGAGGATGCACACGTCGCTGTTCTCAATGGAGCGGATGGCGCGCATGACGGAGTAGAACTCGAGGTCCTCGGTCACCTTGTTCTTGCGGCGAATGCCTGCGGTGTCGACGAGGTAGAAGTCGAAGCCGAACTTGGTGTAGCGGGTGAGGATGCTGTCGCGTGTGGTGCCGGCAATGTCGGTGACGATGTTGCGGTCCTCGTCAAGGAAGGCGTTGATGATGCTGCTCTTGCCGGCGTTGGGGCGGCCCACCACGGCGAAGCGGGGTATGTTGTCGTCGTCGCTGGTGGCCTCGTTGTCCTTGCCAAGCTTGCTGATAATCTCGTCGAGCAGGTCGCCCGTGCCGCTGCCCGACATGGCCGAGATGCAGAAGGGGTCGCCCAAGCCGAGGCTGTAGAACTCGGCGGCCGTGTAGCGGTCTTCGTTGTTGTCGGTTTTGTTGGCACAGAGAATGACGGGCGTGTGGTGGCGGCGCAGAATGCCGGCCACCTCCTGGTCGAGGTCGGTGACGCCGTTTTTGATGTCGACCAGGAAGAGAATGAGGTCGGCCTCTTCGGTGGCAAGCGACACTTGTTTGCGTATTTCGCCTTCGAAGATGTCGTCGGAGTTGACCACCCAGCCGCCGGTGTCGACGATGGAGAACTCCTGCTTGCCCCATTCGCACTTGCCGTACTGACGGTCGCGCGTGGTGCCGGCCTCGTCGCTGACGATGGCCTTGCGGGTGCCCGTCAGACGGTTGAAAAGGGTAGATTTGCCGACGTTGGGCCGGCCTACTATCGCTACTAATTTTGACATGTTGTGTGCGGTGTGTGTATAGGGGTGAGGGTGAAACAGATGGTGGGGCGGCTTAGTCGAGCTTGTAGCCATAGGCCTCGAGGCGCTTGCTGTTGTTGCGCCAGTCCTTGTCCACTTTCACGTAGATTTCGATGAAGATGCTTTTACCGAAGAACTTTTCGAGCGTTTTGCGGGCCTCGCTGGCCACCTTCTTCAAGGCCACGCCGCGGTGGCCGATGATGATGCCCTTCTGGCTTTCGCGCTCCACGTAGATGACGGCGCGGATGCGGATGTTCGTGTCCTGCTCCTTGAACTCCTCGACGGCCACCTCGACAGCGTAGGGTATTTCCTTGTCGTAGTAGAGGAGGATTTTCTCGCGAATGATTTCGGTGACGAAGAAGCGGGCGGGCTTGTCGGTCCACTGGTTCTTGTCGAAGTAGGGCGGCGACTCAGGCAGCAGTTCCTTGATGCGGCTCAGCACGTGGTCGACGTTGAACTTCACCTTGGCCGAGATAGGGAAGATTTCGGCCTTGGGCAGCTGCGTGTGCCATTGTGCCACGAGGGCTTCGAGTTCCTTCTGGTTCGACAGGTCAATCTTGTTAATGAGGAGTAGCACGGGCACATCCATTTGCTGCACCTTGCGCAGAAAGTCCTCGTTCTTGTCGGGTTTCTCCACCACGTCGGTTACGTAGAGCAGCACGTCGGCATCCTGCAGGGCCGACTGCGAGAAGGCCAGCATTTCCTCCTGCAGCTTGTAGTTGGGCTTGAGTACGCCCGGTGTGTCGGAGAATACGATTTGTGCCTCTTCGCTGTTGATGATGCCCATGATGCGGTGGCGCGTGGTTTGTGCCTTGAAGGTGGCGATGGAGATGCGCTCGCCCATGAGGAGGTTCATGAGGGTAGACTTGCCCACGTTGGGGTTGCCTACGATGTTGACAAATCCGGCTTTGTGCATAATCGGTGTGCTGTGGAAGGGGTGAGAAGGGTGGGTGAGGGGGTGGTGTGCAGGATAGATATGGAGGAAGGGCGTATGCGTACGCTTCAGTCGGTGGGCTGTTTGTTTTGAGCGACCTCATGTTTCAAGCCTTGGCGGTCACATAGCCCGTGTGCTCTTTCCTCTGCAAGAGACGTCTCTCAAAGCGTCCAGCAAACGCCCCTTCTTGTTGTTAGGTCAGCCCTTGCAAATGACAACGCGCCACGTCCACCCCTTGCTTGTGAAGTGTGCGACGTGGCGTGTGCTATGTCAGTTTGTGCGGGGTTGCAGACTGAGGTTTTAACCGTTGTAGCCCCACTTCAGGTAGGCGGCCCCCCAGGTGAAGCCTGCGCCGAATGCGGTGAGGATGAGGTTGTCGCCCTTCTTGAGTTGCTTTTCGTAGTCCCACAGAGCCAGGGGCAGCGTGCCGGCTGAGGTGTTGCCGTAACGCTGTATGTTGAGCATCACCTTGTCCATGGGCACTTCGAGTCGGTTGGCTACGGCGTCGATGATGCGCACGTTGGCCTGGTGGGGCACAATCCAGGCGATGCTGTCCTTGTCGAGGTTGTTGCGCTCGGCAATGAGGGCGCAGGCATCACTCATGTTGGTGACGGCGAACTTGAACACCGTGCGGCCTTCCTGATGCAGGTAGTGCATGCGGTGGTCGATAGTGAAGTAGGAGGGGCTGCACACCGAACCGCCTGCCTTGAGGCAAAGGAAGGGAAGACCCAGACCGTCGGTACGCAGGTAGCTGTCCTGCCAGCCCAGGCCTTCCTCAGTGGAGGGCTCTACCAGCACGGCAGCGGCGCCGTCGCCGAAGATGGGACACGTGGCGCGGTCGGTGTAGTCGACGATAGACGACATCTTGTCGGCACCGCACACTACAACCTTCTTATAGCGTCCGCTCTGCACCATGCTGGCGGCGGTGTCCATGGCAAAGAGGAAACCGCAGCAGGCTGCCTGCATGTCGATGGCAAAGGCATTCTTCAAGCCCAAGCGGCCTATCACGATGCTTGAGGTAGAGGGGAAATGGTAGTCGGGCGTGGTGGTGGCAATGATGAGGCAGTCAACCTGCTGAGGGTCGGTGCCGGTTTTTTCGAGCAACTGCTTTACGGCCTTGCGTGCCATGTAGCTGGTGCCGAGTCCTTCCTCGTTCAGTATGCGGCGCTCCTTGATGCCGATGCGGGTCATGATCCACTCGTCGTTGGTTTCAACCATACGAGAGAGTTCGTCGTTAGTGAGCACGTATTCGGGCACATAGCCGCCTACGCCAGTAATGACAGCATTGATTTTCTCCATAAACAGTGATATGTGAGTTGGGGGAGACTTCTTGTATATAGGGGATAATTGCAGAAAAAGGCTTGCGCCTCACGGCGGATGGGGGTGTTAAGCCTAAAAAAGGGGGGAACAGATTAGTAAATTGGCAAGGCTTGTAGCGGCAAACAAGGCCTCGCGTGGCAGCCTCAAAGGTGGCGCTGCTCGCAGAGGGCCCGTTTCAAGTGGTTTGCTGGCATGCTGTCCAAATTACTAACCTGTTCCCGGCAGGTTTGACTGCCTGCACCGCAGGGCGGCGTATTTATTCGGCAGTTTCCTTTACGATTGCCAACTTGCCGCGATAGTAGCCGCAGGCGGGGCAAACGGTGTGGTAGATGTGCCAAGCGCCGCATTCGGGGCAGATAGCGAGCGTAGGTGCTACGGCCTTGTCGTGGGTTCTACGCTTGAGGGTTCTGGTCTTCGATTGTCTTCTTTTAGGATGTGCCATTGTTGTTTATACGTTTTGGATGTTTGTATTCGAGTGTAGGTTGTGTGGCTTTTCCCGTGTGCTGTGCCGGCTTGCTTGCCTGGGGTGTTAGGCTTCGGAGGCAAGGCGGCTGAGCATGTCGGGGTTGCATTCCTCTATCGGGTGGGTGCGTTGCATGGGCAGCGCCGTCTCGATGAGTTCGTAAAGCAGCCACGCCAAGTCAATGCAGCCCGTGCGGTAGTCGGTGTAGAGCGTGTCCTCGTGGTCGCTCGCCGCCGGAGCTTCATCTTTCACCTTGAGCGTTTCCTCCACTTCGACGGGTAGTGTGAGCGGGTCGAGGCAGCGGTCGCAGGCCACGGTGACGCTGCCTTTGAGGCTGACGTCGATGTGATAAAGGTCTTGCGAAATGTGCTTTACGTCTATGCACGCTTCAACCTCACCTCCGTCCACTTCGGTTTGCTCCAGGTCAGCAAAGAACGGTTCGGCGAGCGACAGCTGCAGGCGTTGCGAGTGCCTTGCTGCTTCGGCCACGTTGAAGTTTCTCATTGTTACATGCTGCATAGCGGCTGCAAATTTAGTAAAAATATCTGCGGTAAATTACGCAATCACTTGATTTTTTACATTTACCCGCAGACGAAAGGCATGTAAAACGCCGTTTCGGCCGCTTGGCCTTGCGTTTTACATGCCTTGTTTCAGTTTGGGGGCGGGAGGCCCTGTCTATCGTTTGGCGCTGATGGAGGCGCGTACCAGGTAGACCGTGAGCAGCACATACATCACCAGCGACAGCCACTCGGCAGCAGGCTGGGCCAGCCATGCCGTCTGCACCAGGTTGATGCCGAAGAACTGCAGGCCGGTGCTGGCCACGCCCATCAGTGCGCCGCCGGCTATGAAGCCCGAGGCCAGCAGCGTGCCGCGCTCGTTGCGCAGACTGTTGGTGGTGGCGTCGGTGGAGCGTGTGTTCACATACCAGCTGGCCAAGCCGCCCACCATGAGCGGCAGGTTCAGTTGCAGCGGTATGAACATGCCCAGCGCAAAGGCCAGGGCCGAAATGCCGCAGGCGTTCAGCACGAGGGCTATGACGGCGCCGATGCCGTAGAGCAGCCATGGTGCGCCTTGGCCCGACATGAGCGGCTCGATGACGGCGGCCATGGCGCGGGCTTGCGGTGCGGCCATCACGTCGGCGTTGTCGGGGGTGAAGCCGTGAATTTTGTTCAAAATCATGATGACACCGCCTACCGTAGCGGCCGACACCAGAATGCCGAGGAACTTGAACGTTTCCTGCTTTTGCGGCGTGGACCCCAGCCAGTAGCCTATCTTAAGGTCGGTGATGAAAGCGCCGGCCGATGAGAGTGCCGTGCACACCACGCCGCCCATGATGAGTGCTGCCACCATGCCGCCCGTGCCCTTGAGGCCCACCACGACCATGATGATGGATGAGAGAATGAGCGTCATGAGCGTCATGCCGCTCACGGGGTTCGAGCCTACGATGGCGATGGCGTTGGCCGCCACGGTGGTGAAGAGGAAGGCGATGACGGCCACAATAACGATGCCCACCAATGTGAAGAGCAGGCTGCCCTGCATCACGTCGAAGTAGAAGAAGAGCGTGGTCACCACCAGTGTGAGCAGCGCTCCGATGGCGATAATCTTCATCGGCAAGTCGCGCTGTGTGCGCACCTCCTCAGTCGTGTTGTCGCCGCCCTTGAACACCTTGCCCATCAGGCCAAAGGCGCTCTTGATGACGCCGCGGCTCTTCACCACGCCAATGATGCCAGCCATGGCTATGCCGCCGATGCCGATGCTTTTGGCGTAGCCGAAGAGGGCCTCAGGCGATGCATCGGCTGCCAGCAGTACGGGATCGCCGGCTGCGGCGATGTTCATGTTGGGGTACAGCAACGCGATGCCTGGCACGATGACCCACCATATGGCTACTGAACCGAAGCAGATGATCGACGCATACTTCAAGCCCACAATGTAGCCCATGCCCAGCAGCGCCGCGCTGGTGTTGACGCTGAACACGAGTTTCGTTTTTTCGGCCACCATGCAGCCCCATTCACAGCAGCGCGAGGTGAAGTTCTCCGTCCACGCTCCGAAGGTGGCCACCGCAAAGTCGTAGAGGCCGCCCAGCAGTCCGGCCACCAGCAGCGGTTTGGCCTGGCCGCCGCTCTTCTCGCCCGACAGCAGCACCTGCGTTGAAGCCGTGGCTTCGGGGAAGGGGAACTGCCCGTGCATGTCCTTTACGAAATACTTGCGGAAGGGGATGAGAAACAGAATGCCCAGTATGCCGCCCAGCAGCGACGAGAGGAACACCTGCATGAAGTTCACCGTCAGTTCGGGGTATTTGTGTTGCAGAATGTAGAGTGCGGGCAGCGTGAAGATGGCGCCGGCCACAATCATGCCCGAGCAGGCACCGATGCTCTGGATGATGATGTTCTCGCCCAGAGGGTCCTTGCGGCGGGTAGCGCCGGCCACGCCCACGGCAATGATGGTGATGGGAATGGCAGCCTCGAACACCTGGCCCACTTTCAGACCGAGGTAGGCCGTAGCGGCCGAGAAGAGCACGGCCATGAGCAGGCCCCACGTCACCGACCACGGTGTCACCTCGCGGTAGGTTTTGTGCGGCTTCATCAGCGGTTCGTACGTTTCGCCCTCCTTGAGCGGCCGGAACGCGTTGTCAGGAAGTTGTGATTGTTCCATGTGTTGTTAAAACGGTTGGGGTTGGTTATAAATCGATAAGAATGTGGTGGCCTTTTGAATGCCTTCTGACGGGCCCGAGATGCCTGCTCGTGAGAACAGGTTATTTTCAAGAAAAACCGCCGTGCCTGGAAAAATTTTTTCCAAGGCTTGAAAATTTTTTTCCAAGGCTTGAAAAAAGTTTTTCAACCGTTGAAAAAAATTTTTCAAGCGAGGGAGGTTTTTTTGAAAATAAAGGCGCCTTTTCTGCACGCCATATCCTTTCGGCGGAGGGCATGCAGCATGGGCTGGTTCATGGGCTGGAGGGATGTTAATTCCATTCGTAGGTGTTTTCGTAGCGGTCGAAGGTGACGGGCTCCTTTGCTCCGTGGCTCACGAAGATGTCGGTCAGAATCTTTTGCTGCTTGGGAGGGATGGGGAACGCGTCCTTCCGCCAGCGGTAGAACTGGGTGGTGTTGTATTTACAGATAATTTCAAATTTGGCTGCGTTGGCTCCGCTTACTGACATGGCCGACAGTATGTTCATAAAACCGTAAGCGATGGGGACGATTTCGATTTTCTTGAACTGAGGGCACTTGTCGGTGCCGATGGCAGCGTGGGCGTTGCTGTTGACGCAGAAGATGCTGTTGGCCTCGGGGTCGGCATAGGGCAGCGCTTTGGCACGCAGACAGGTGGAGGCCAGGGGGCAGCCCTGTACTTGGCAAAAGACGAAGGAGGAGGGCGGCGTGGGGAATTTTTGTTCTGACATAATGAAAAAATATAATTGAGGGGTAAATAAAAGTATCGGGTAAATAGTGAATGGAGGTGGGGGCTATTCATTCGCTTGGTCAGATTTCCGCTCATAGAACCCACCTTAAGCTGACGGTGTGTCAGCATGGCCAATCTGCTTCGTTGCTATGGCATTCGGGCTTGGTCATGTACTTTATCATAGAACCCACCTTAAGCGTTAGTACACTCCCTGCGCCCTCAGCCTCAGCGCCTTGCATCTTAGCCATTCTGACGCACCTTCGAGTGCGCGTCAAAATTTGCATTTTGACACACCCTCGGTGCGTTGGCGTAGTGGCGAGGTTTACCACACGTCGGCGCGCTTTTTGGGTGCAATGTACATGGGGTCCGACTTTTTCACGCCGAAGGCCTTGTACCAGGCTTCGATGTGGGGCAGGGCACCGTTTACGCGCCAGCGGCCAGCCGAGTGAGGGTCAGTCAGGGTGCGCTGGCGCAGGGCTGCCGGACGGATGTTGCCCGCCCAGAGCAGGGCGTAGCTCAGGAAGAAGCGCTGCTCGGGTGTGAAGCCGTCCTTGGCGGGCAGGGGGTTTTGGCGCATGGCGTTCTGCAAGGCATGGAAGGCTATCTTGATGCCGCCGTGGTCGGCAATGTTCTCGCCCAGGGTGAGCTGGCCGTTGGCCTTGAGGTCGGGCAGCACGTCGATGCGGTTGAAGTAGTCTACCATGACCTGCGTGCGGGCCTTGAAGTTGTCGGCATCGCTCTTGGTCCACCAGTTGGCCCAGTTGCCGTTCTTGTCGAACTGTGAGCCTTGGTCGTCAAAGCCGTGCGTCATTTCGTGGCCTATGACAACGCCAATGGCGCCGTAGTTGCAGGCGTCGTCGGCCTCGGCGTTGAAGAAGGGCGGCTGCAGAATGCCTGCGGGGAAGCAGATTTCGTTGGTCGTGGGGTTGTAGTAGGCGTTGATGGTCTGCGGCGTCATGAGCCACTCGGTGCGGTCGGTGCGGCGGTTCACGCGCTTGTCAATGTAATACTTGCTCATGAACTGCTGGGCGCGCATCATGTTCTCATAGTAGGAGAGGGAGGGGTCGATGTCGAGGGCAGAGTAGTCCATCCACTCGTCGGGGTAACCAATCTTCACGTAGAAGGCGTCGAGCTTTTCGTGCGCCTTACGCTTGGTTTCGTCACTCATCCACGTTTGCATGTCGATGCGTTCGCCCAGGGCCTTGCGCAGGTTCTCCACAAGCTGCAGCATGCGCTCCTTCGACGAGGCAGGGAAGTAGCGCTCCACGTAGGTGCGTCCCAGAGCCATGCCCAGTGCGCTCTCAACGGCGTTTACGCCCTGCTTCCAGCGCGGAAGGTCCTGCTCGGTGCCGCTCATGGCGCGGCGGAAGAAGTTGAAGTGCGCCTGACGGAAACGGTCGCTCAGCAGGCTGGCGGCATCGTTCACCACCTTGAAGTAAAGGTAGGACTTGAGGTCGGCCAGGTCAGCCTCGGCCAGAATGCGCTCCACCTCGTGAATAGGTTCGGGCTGGTTCACCGAGAGGCTGTCGAAGGGCGGCATGCCGTTTTGCATGAAGAGTGTGCTCCAGTCGATGCCGGGGTAGGTGGCCAGCAGTTCGCGGTAACTGAGCTTGTGGTAGTTGGCACCCACGTCGCGCAGTTTGACGGGGGCGTACGACACACGGGCTATCTGCATCTCGATGCGCAGCACGGCCTCGGCGCGGGTTGCGGCTTCGGCCTCGGTGTGGCCCGTCATGGCAAAGAGGCTGCGCACGTAGTCGGCGTAGGTTTTGCGCAGCGCTTCGGCGGCCGAGTCCGTTTTGAGGTAATAGTCGCAGTTGCCCATCGAGAGGCCGCTCTGGTTCACCTGCACCAGGTTCCACTCGGCGTTCTGCAGGTCAGCGTCGCAGCCCAGCGCCACGAAGTTGCTCACGCCGCGTGCGCTGAGGCGTGCCATGCAGTATTGCACGTCGGAGCGGGTGGTTATTTGCTCCACCTCGGCCAGCAGGGGGCGAATGGGGTCGAAGTCCTCGCGGTTGCGGCGTGCGCTGTCGGTGACGAGGCTGTAGAGTGTGCCGATTTTCTGATCCAGTGAGCCGCGCTCGCTCGGCCGTGTGGCAAGTTCCTCAATGAGGGAGCGCACCTTGAGCATGTTGGCCTCGCCCAGTGCCTCAAACTGTCCGTAGCGGGCATACTCTGAGGTGAGCGGGTGGCGCTGGTTCCAGCCTCCCGTGGCATAGGTGAAGAAATCGGCGCCGGGATGGGCGCTTAGGTCGAGGTTGGCGCGGTCGATGCCCGAGCCAGTGGGCGTCTGTGCGCAGGCACAAGTGGCAGCCATGGCAAACGAAGAGAAAAGGGTTTTAAGTTTCATAGGAAGTGAAAGATGAATGTTTTCATTTCAAGGAAATACTCCATTATATATATAAGGGTACTGTTTATTCCACCAACAAGTTGAAAACTGATGTGGCGGGGTAGGGCGCAGGGGGCTACATCTCGTCGAGTTCGGCCAGCGCCTCCTCCCACGCGGCCTCGGCCTGCTTGATGGCAGCCTGGAGGTCGGCATATTGGGCAAAGAGGTTGGCATCGGCAGCACCCTCGGGCGTGGCCAGACGGGCTTCGAGCGTGGCCTTTTGCTCCTCCAACTCTATGACGTGGGCTTCGCACTGCTCCACAGCGCGCTCGGCTTTGCGGCGGCGGCGTGCCTGCTCCTTGCGCTCCTCGTACGACACTTTGCCCTCGCTCGGCTCGGCCGCGGCGGCCGTCTGGGGAGTGGATGAGGCCGAGGGGTTGCCGTCGGTGTGCAGCTGGTCGAGCGTGTCGAGGTCCTTGCGGCGCAGAAAGTCGTAGATGCCGCCGATATGCTCGCGCACCAGACCGCCGCCGAACTCGTAGACCTTGTCGACGAGGCCGTCGAGGAAGTCGCGGTCGTGGCTGACGAGGATGACGGTGCCGTCGAAAGCCTGTATGGCCTCCTTGAGCACGTCCTTGGTGCGCATATCGAGGTGGTTGGTGGGTTCGTCGAGAATGAGGAAGTTGACGGGTTCGAGCAGCAGCTTGATCATGGCCAGACGTGAGCGTTCGCCGCCTGAGAGCACCTTGACCTTCTTGTCAGAAGCCTCGCCGCCGAACATGAAGGCGCCAAGAATGTCGCGTATCTTGAGGCGCACGTCGCCCACGGCCACGCGGTCGATGGTGTCGAACACGGTGATGTCGCCGTCGAGCAACTGCGCCTGGTTCTGCGCGTAGTAGCCTATCTGCACGTTGTGGCCGAGCTTGAGTGTGCCTTCGTAGGGTATTTCGCCCATCAGGCACTTCACGAGGGTCGATTTACCTTCGCCGTTTTTCCCCACAAAGGCCACCTTCTCGCCGCGCTTGATGGTGAGCGTCACGTCGTGGAAGACGCAGTGCGCGCCGTAGTCCTTGCGCAGCCCGTCGCAGATGACGGGGTAGTCGCCCGAGCGGGCACAGGGCGGAAACTTGAGGCGCAGGCGCGAGGTGTCGACCTCGTCGACCTCGATGGGCACGATTTTCTCAAGTTGCTTGATGCGGCTCTGCACCTGCACGGCCTTGGTGGGCTTGTAGCGGAAGCGCTCGATGAAATCCTTCATGTCAGCAATCTCCTTCTGCTGGTTCTCATAGGCGCGGAGCTGCTGCTCGCGGCGCTCGGCGCGCAGGGTGACAAACTGGTCGTAGGGCACGCGGTAGTCGGTGACGCGGCCGCAGGCTATCTCAAGCGTGCGGTTGGTCACGTTGTTGATGAAGGCGCGGTCGTGGCTGACGAGCACCACGGCGCCCGGCGAACGCTGCAGAAACTGCTCGAGCCAGCGTATGCTCTCAATGTCGAGATGGTTGGTGGGTTCGTCGAGCAGGAGCACGTCGGGGCGGCGCAGCAGGAGTTTGGCCAGTTCGATGCGCATGCGCCAGCCGCCCGAGAACTCGCTGGTGGGGCGGTCGAAGTCCTGCGCCGTGAAGCCCAGACCCTGCAGCGTGCGCTCCAGTTCGGCGTGGTAGTTCATGCCGCCCATCAACTGGAAGCGCTCGGTGTCGTGCGTGAAGCGCTCCACCAGCGCCATGTAGTCGGGGCTGTCATAGTCGGTGCGGTCGGCCAGTTGCTGGCCCAGGCGTTGCAGGTGCTCCTGCATGTCGCTGATGTGCTCGAAAGCCTGTTCGGCCTCCTGCATTACGGTGCGCTCGTCGCTGAGCACCATGACCTGCGGCAAGTAGCCTATGGTCACGTCGCGCTGCACGGCCACCGTGCCCGAGGTGGGCATTTGCTGCGACGAGAGAATCTTGAGAAGCGTGGACTTGCCCGCGCCGTTCTTGCCCACAAGCGCAATGCGGTCCTTGGGATTGATAACGAATGACACGTCCGTGAAGAGCGGACGTGCGCTGAACTCAACAGAAAGATGTTCTACGGAAATCATGTCAACGTATGTGCTGCACAAAAGGCTGCGGGGCGGCAGCCTGTGGGAAAAAGAAACGAAAGCCGCACACGCCTGCAACAGCGTAGTGCGGCTTTGTCTTTTTTTAGATACACATTATTCAATATGGAGAGAGCACACGCCCATCGCTTTCGCACTCCTTTATATATAGAGAAGGGGGGGCAGGGGGCGGCTACTCCATATTATATATATAAGGCGTCTTAGTAACTGCGGGCCACGATAACGCGGCAGGTGGCGGGCTTGCCGCTCACCATGTCGGTGCCGAGGTTGTCCTGGCTGAAGCCGTAGGGCACGCAGCGAATGGTGGCCTGCGTGTCGGCCTTGATGCGGGCTTCGGTTTCCTCGGTGCCGTCCCAAGGGCAGAGGAAGAAGCCGCCCTGCTTCACGCGCTCCTTGAACTCCTCGTAGTTGTCGCAGGGGAAGATGTTGTCGTCGAGGCGCTTCTTGGCCTTGTTGTAGATGTTCGTCTGAATTTCCTCGAGCAGGTTCTTCACATATTCCTCAATGCCCTCGAAGGAGCGCGTCTCCTTCTCCAAGGTGTCGCGGCGCATGAGTTCGATGGTGCCGTTCTCCAAGTCGCGGCCGCCCATCACGAGGCGCACGGGCACGCCCTTGAGCTCGTAGTCGGCAAACTTGAAGCCAGGGCGCTTGTTGTCGGCGTTGTCATACTTCACACGGATTCCCATGGCCTGCAGGCGCTGCGCCAGTCCGCCCAGTTTCTCGTTGAAAGCCGCCAGTTCGGCGTCGCCCTTGTAGATGGGCACGATGACCACCTGAATGGGGGCGAGGTGCGGGGGCAGCACCAGACCGTTGTCGTCGGAGTGCGTCATGATGAGGGCACCCATGAGGCGCGTGCTCACACCCCACGACGTGGCCCAGGCATAGTCGAGCTTGTTCTCCTTGTCCACAAACTGCACGTTGAAAGCCTTGCCGAAGTTCTGGCCCAGGAAGTGGCTCGTGCCGCTCTGCAATGCCTTGCCGTCCTGCATCATAGCCTCGATGGTGTAGGTGTCGAGGGCGCCGGCAAAACGTTCGGTGGCACTCTTCACACCGCGTACGACGGGGATGGCCATCACCTCGCGGGCAAAGTCGGCATACACGTCGAGCATTTGCTTGGCGCGAGCCTCTGCCTCCTCGCGGGTGGCGTGGGCGGTGTGGCCCTCCTGCCACAGGAACTCGCTGGTGCGCAGGAAGAGGCGCGTACGCATTTCCCAGCGCATCACATTGCACCACTGGTTGCAGCACAGGGGCAGGTCGCGCCAGGAGTGAATCCACTTGCGGTACGTGTTCCAGATGGTCGTTTCCGACGTGGGGCGAATGATGAGTTCCTCCTCAAGGCGAGCCTCGGGGTCCACCACCACGCCGTCGCCCTCGGGGTTAGCCTTAAGGCGGTAGTGCGTCACCACAGCGCATTCCTTGGCGAAGCCCTCCACGTGCTCGGCTTCCTTCGACAGGAAACTCTTCGGTATGAGCATAGGGAAATACACATTCTGCACGCCCGTCTGCTTGAAGCGTTCGTCGAGCGCCTGCTGTATCTTTTCCCAAATGGCATATCCATAGGGCTTGATGACCATACAGCCGCGCACATCAGCCTGTTCGGCAAGGTCGGCTTTTACCACCAGTTCGTTATACCAGCGGGAGTAGTCCACACTGCGTTTTGTTAAATCTTTGAGCTCTTTTGCCATAATAAATGGGTGTATATACTGATTTTTTTGCGTGCAAAAGTACAAATAAAAGAGGTACGCATAACGAAGCGTAATGCAGAATTTGTAACTTTGCGCCGTTTCCTCCCGTCCCCATTGCGGCATGAAAGCATGCCAGTGGCGTGGCCAAGGCTCTGCGTGGCATGACACGAGGCTTTTTGAGGGGGAAACCATTCTTTTTCGAAGCAAACTAAAACTTCATTATTTTCAACATTCAACAATTTATGAAAAAGACCAAGTTTTCTGTACTCGCAGTGAGTGTAGCCTTGCTCCTCAGCAGCTGTGGTGGCGTGTCTAACACGGCCAAGGGCGGTATGATCGGCGGCGCTTCGGGCGGTGCCCTGGGTGCACTCATTGGCCAGCTGATCGGTAATGGCAAAGGTGCTGCCATCGGTGCCGCAGTAGGTGCTACCGTAGGCGGTGCCACCGGTGTCATCATCGGTCACAAGATGGACAAGGCCAAGGCTGCCGCTGAGGCTGCCAATGCACAGGCTGAGGTGCTGACCGATGCCAACGGCACGCAATACGTGAAGGCTACTTTCGACAGCGGCCTGCTCTTTGCCACCGGTTCGTCTACGCTGAGCGCCGAGGCCAAGGCTTCCATCCAGAAGTTCGTCACCCAGCTCGCTGCTGAGGACAACACCTTCAACCTCGCCGTGTGCGGTTACACCGACAACGCAGGCTGGGCCAACAACACCGTGGCACAGAGCCAGCAGAAGAACCTCAACCTCTCGCAGCAGCGTGCAGAGTCAGTGAAGGGTCAGATTACTGCAGCCGGCTATCCCGCAGCTCGCTTGGTACACGTGCAGGGCTACGGCGAAAGCAACCCTGTGGCCTCCAACGAAACGGCTGCCGGCAAGGCACAGAACCGTCGTGTGGAAGTTTACATCCTCCCCAGCAAGGAAATGATTGCAGCGGCCCAGCAGCAGTAAACCACTGCCACACAGAGCAGACAACTGAAACATAACCATGCCTTGCCACGTACACTGCCCCGTGCTGCGTACGGGCAAGGCTTTACACTTTTATTTTAGCAACATGGAAAAAAGCGCATTGCAAATTGCACGTGCTGCGTATCAGCCCAAACTCCCTGCAGGCCTTCGCGGTAACGTAAGCATCAAGGAAGGCGAACCCACCCAGAGCGTGGGCGACCAAGAGGAAATCAAAAAACTCTTCCCCAATACCTACGGCATGCCCCTCGTGGAGTTCGTGCCCTCCGACGAGAAGAAAACCTATGCCCCGATGAACATCGGCATCATCCTCTCGGGCGGTCAGGCTCCTGGCGGTCACAACGTAATCTGCGGCCTCTACGATGAGTTGAAAAAGCAAAACCCCGCCAACAAGCTCTACGGCTTCCTCATGGGCCCCGGAGGTCTGGTGGACCACAAGTACATCGAACTGAACGACGCCCTCATCGACGACTACCGCAACACTGGCGGCTTCGACCTCATCGGCTCCGGTCGTACGAAGCTCGAAGAAGAAAGCCAGTTCGAGAGCGGCCTCGAAATCATCCGCGAACTCGGCATCAAGGCCATCGTCATCATCGGTGGCGACGACTCCAACACCAACGCCTGCGTGCTGGCCGAATACTACGCTGCCAAGAACTATGGCGTGCAGGTAATCGGTTGCCCCAAGACCATCGACGGCGACCTCAAGAACGACCAGATTGAAACCTCCTTCGGTTTCGACACGGCTTGTAAAACCTATGCTGAAGTGATTGGTAACATCCAGCGCGACGCCAACTCCGCCCGCAAGTACTGGCACTTCATCAAACTCATGGGCCGCTCGGCCAGCCACATCGCCCTGGAGTGCGCCCTGCAGTGCCAGCCCAACGTGTGCATCGTGAGCGAGGAAGTGGAGGAGAAGAACCAGACCCTCGACGACATCGTTACCTACATTGCCGACGTAGTGGCCAAGCGTGCTGCCAACGGCCACAACTTCGGTACGGTGCTCATCCCCGAAGGCCTCATTGAGTTCATCCCTGCCATGAAGAAGCTCATTGCCGAACTCAACGACCTGCTCGCTACCCCCGAGGCTGCCAGCGTAGAACCCGCCGCTCAGCGCGCCTGGATTCTGTCGAAGCTGTCGGCTGCCAACGCCGCCATCTACGAGAGCCTGCCCGAGGGCGTGGCCAAGCAGCTCACCATGGAGCGCGACCCGCACGGTAACGTACAGGTATCGCTCATCGAAACCGAGAAACTCCTCTCTGAAATGGTGGCCGTGAAGCTCGCCGCTTGGAAGAAAGAAGGCAAGTTCAGCGGCAAGTTCGCTGCACAGCACCATTTCTTCGGCTACGAAGGCCGCTGCGCCGCACCCTCCAACTACGATGCTGACTACTGCTATGCCCTCGGCACCAGCGCAGCCCAGCTCGTGGCCAACGGCAAGACGGGTTACATGGCCATCGTGAAGAACACCACCGCACCCGCAGAACAATGGGTAGCCGGCGGTGTGCCCATCACCATGATGATGAACATGGAGCGCCGTAACGGTAAAATGAAACCCGTGATCAAGAAGGCACTCGTACGCCTCTACGGTGCTCCCTTCAAGGAGTTTGCCGCTCACCGCGAAGAGTGGGCTCTGAACACCTGCTTCGTTTATCCTGGCCCCATCCAGTACTTCGGTCCCACCGAGGTTTGCGACCAGTGCACCATCACCTTGAAGCTGGAACAAGGCAAATAAGCCCCAACCCTCTTTTCACCTCTCCCTTGTTCGCACCAGAGCAGGGGAGAGGTTCCCTTTTCCGATTTCGGTCGAAAGGCGTAGCCGTAATACGCCGTGCAGCATGCCCGCTGCCATTTCACATTTCACGAACTTGCAGAGACAGAGAAATAACCCCTATTCCCAACCCACACCGCCGATGCCCACATCCCGCCCCACACGCAAGGCTCCCACGCGCAAACCTACCCGCCGCCCCAAGGCAGGCCGCCACAACCTCGTGCGCACGTTGCCGGTCAGGCTTGGCGTCATCCTGCTCTTTGCGTGTCTCAGTTATTTGGCCTATACCTATGTGGTGGCACCGCGTGTCAACATGTGGAAAGCACTCTACGGCGAAGAGCAATACCCTGCAGGCTATTCCATACGCGGCATCGACATCAGTCATTATCAGGGAAAAATCGATTGGGAGAAACTCCGAAAGGCACAGATAGGCAACGAGCCCATCAGTTTCGTTTTCATCAAGGCCACCGAGGGACGCTCCCTGCTCGACGAAAACTTCAACGACAATTTCTATCAGGCCCGCGAGAGCGGCATGCTGCGCGGAGCCTACCACTACTTCAAGCCCCGCGTGTCGGCCAAGGACCAAGCTCGCTACTTCATCAAGCAGGTAAAACTGGAAGACGGCGACTTGCCCCCTGTGCTCGACATCGAGGAGGAGGGCAACCTCTCGCCCGCCGAACTGCGGCAGGCGGCACTCACGTGGCTGCGCATAGTGGAAAAGGAGTACAAGGTAAAGCCCATACTCTATACCAATTACAAGTTCAAGCAGTCGTATCTCAGTACCAAGGAGTTTGAGCCCTATCCTTACTGGATTGCACACTACTACGTGCCCGACCTCGTCTACAAAGGCGCATGGAAATTCTGGCAGCACACCGACTGCGGTAAACTGGACGGCATCAAGGGTAAGGTAGACCTTAATATATATAATGGTACATATTACAGCCTGAAGCGCATGTGTCTTGGTAATTAAGGACACTGCCAGCAAGCCTTCAGTTACTTGTGCCCTTATGCAGCACTGCGAGCAGCACAGGCAGGCTCAGACCATCGTTTCATTTCAAACAGAGAGGACCACGCAGCCATTGCAGCCGCGTGGTCCTCTTTCTGTAACTCGCAGAAGGGTTTGCCGAGTTTCCGCTCCGCCCCAAGGCATTCGCGTTTCATAATGCCGCTTGATGCGTTGTCCACGGCCGTGTGCAACGTTGTCCACGGCCGTGTGCAACGTTGTCCATGGCTGTGTGCAACGTTGTCCATGGGCGTGTGCAACGCATCAAGCGCCTTGCAGGAACGGCCATGCGAGTCAGACAAACACCTTTCCGCCATCCCGTCGCGGCAGATAGGGGAGGGAAGAGGCCGTGTCGTGCGTCCGGGCCGCGTGTACTGTAGTCTTTTGTAGCGAGAGTCGGCCTGCTTGTTTTCAGCCCCGCCCGCTACTCGCAAAAAACGCACGGAGGGGTGATGGGTGAAGTAATGTTAACGTGAAATCGCACGAAGAGCGAAATTTCCAAACTACACTTCGCAAAAACATGGGTATCTATTGTACGTTCTAAAATCATTTCTTAAATTTGCCGCTGTACTTGATGTTTGGGCGCTGTGTTGTTCCATATCACGCATATGAGGGCTTTATCGTAGCGCGTGGCACATCAGGCTATGCGGCCTCGCACTTGGTGGCTCGTATATCCAAGAAGTAGTTCCTGTCCAATCGTTACCGAGACAATCGTTTCCCCGAAGATGGCTTACGGTGTGGACAGGCAATTTGCCTTTTTATTTTTACGCGAAAAGTATTATTAATTTTCATTCATATCATGAAGAACGAAAAAAGAGTTTACACTTTCGGAAATGGTAAGGCTGAAGGCCGTGCCGACATGCGCAATGAGTTAGGCGGTAAGGGCGCTAACCTTGCCGAGATGAACCTGATTGGCGTGCCTGTACCTCCGGGCTTCACCATTACCACCGATGTTTGTAACGAATATTACGAAATTGGTAAGGATAAGGTGGTAGCACTCCTCAAGGACGAGGTAGAAAAAAGCCTGCATCTTGTGGAAGAACTGATGAGCAGCAAGTTTGGCGACGTGGCCAACCCGCTCCTGCTCTCCGTACGTTCGGGTGCCCGTGCTTCCATGCCGGGTATGATGGACACAATCCTTAACCTGGGTTTGAACGACGAGGTGGTGGAAGGTCTGGCCAAGAAGACCGGCAATCCCCGCTTCGCTTACGATGCTTACCGCCGCTTCGTGCAGATGTACGGCGACGTGGTGCTTGGCATGAAGCCCGTCAACAAGGACGACGTGGATCCCTTCGAGGCTATTATCGATGCTGTGAAGAAGGCCAAGGGCGTGAAGCTCGACAACGAACTGGAAGTGGACGACCTGAAAGAACTGGTTGTACGCTTTAAGAAGGCCATCAAGGAGCAGACGGGCAAGGAATTCCCCGTGGATCCCATGGAGCAACTCTGGGGGGCTATCTGCGCCGTGTTCGACTCTTGGATGAACGAACGCGCCATCCTCTACCGCAAGATGGAGGGCATACCCGCTGAATGGGGTACGGCCGTAACCGTCATGGCCATGGTGTTCGGTAACATGGGTAACACCTCCGCAACGGGTGTTTGCTTCAGCCGTGACGCTGCTACGGGTGAAGACCTCTTCAACGGTGAGTGGCTCGTGAATGCGCAAGGTGAAGACGTGGTGGCTGGTATCCGTACGCCGCAGCAGATCACCCTCGAGGGCTCGCGCCGTTGGGCTGAACTGCAGGGCATCTCTGAAGAAGAGCGCAAGGCCAACTATCCTTCGATGGAAGAGGCTATGCCTGAAATCTACCACCAACTCGATGCTATACAGACCAAGCTTGAAGAGCACTACCACGACATGCAGGACATGGAGTTCACCGTGCAGGAAGGCAAACTCTGGTTCTTGCAGACACGTAACGGCAAGCGCACGGGTTCGGCTATGGTGAAAATCGCCATGGATCTGCTCCGCCAGGGCATGATCGACGAGAAAACAGCCATCAAGCGCTGCGAACCGCAGAAGCTCGATGAACTGCTTCACCCCGTGTTCAGCAAGGAAGCCCTTGCTAAGGCTAAGGAACTTACACGAGGTCTGCCCGCCAGCCCGGGTGCTGCTTGTGGCCAGATCGTATTCTTCGCCGAAGATGCCGCCAAGTGGCATGAAGATGGCCACAAGGTAGTGATGGTTCGTATCGAAACGTCGCCCGAAGACCTCGCCGGTATGGCCGTGGCCGAAGGTATCCTGACCGCACGTGGTGGTATGACTTCGCACGCTGCTGTGGTAGCCCGCGGTATGGGTAAGTGCTGCGTCAGCGGTGCAGGTGCCATCAACGTAGATTACAAGAACAAGACGGTTGAAATTGACGGCGTAGTGCTCCACGAAGGTGACTACATCTCCCTCAATGGCTCCAACGGTCGCGTTTATCAGGGCGAAATCAAGACGCAGGCTGCCGAACTCTCTGGCGACTTTGCTGCTCTGATGGACCTTTGTGCCAAGTACACCCGTCTGCAGGTTCGCACCAACGCCGACACACCCCACGATGCTGAGGTTGCCCGCAAGTTTGGCGCTGTAGGTATCGGTTTGTGCCGTACGGAACACATGTTCTTCGATGCCGAGAAGATCGTGGCTATGCGCGAAATGATTTTGGCTGAAGACGTGGAAGGCCGCAAGAAGGCTCTCGCCAAGTTGCTCCCCTATCAGAAGGAAGACTTCAAGGGCATCTTCCGCGCTATGGACGGCTATCCCGTGAACGTGCGTCTGCTCGATCCCCCTCTCCACGAGTTCGTACCCCACGATGCAAAGGGTCAGGAAGAAATGGCCAAGGCTATGGGCGTGACAGTAGAGTATATCCGTCAGCGCGTAGAGAGCCTCTGCGAGCACAACCCGATGCTCGGTCACCGCGGTTGCCGCCTCGGAAACACCTATCCCGAGATTACGCAGATGCAGACCCGTGCCATCCTTTCTGCAGCCATCGACCTGAAGCGTGAAGGCCTTGATCCCCATCCCGAAATCATGGTGCCCCTCACCGGTATCCTTTATGAGTTCGAGGCTCAGGAGAAGGTTATCCGCAACGAAGCTGCTGCACTCTTCGCCGAGGAAGGTGTCGAAATCCCCTTCAAGGTTGGTACGATGATTGAGATTCCCCGTGCAGCCCTCACCGCCGACCGCATCGCTTCGCGTGCTGAGTACTTCAGCTTCGGTACGAACGACCTCACGCAGATGACCTTCGGTTACTCTCGCGACGACATCGCAAGCTTCCTGCCCGTATATCTCGACAAGAAGATTCTGAAGGTTGACCCCTTCCAGGTGCTCGACCAGAACGGCGTAGGTCAGTTGGTAGAAATGGCTGTCAACAAGGGCCGCACCGTACGTCCCGAACTGAAGTGCGGTATTTGCGGCGAGCATGGTGGCGAACCCTCCAGCGTGAAGTTCTGCCACAAGGTAGGTCTCAACTACGTCAGCTGCTCACCCTTCCGTGTGCCCATCGCCCGCCTCGCAGCGGCGCAGGCCGCCGTCGAAGAATAATCGAAACGTGCTGAAAATTAGCTATATAAAGGGCAAGTATCTGGGAAACAGGTACTTGCCCTTAGTTTTTTGTGCATATTCTGCCTGTTCCAAATGCAGAATAAGAGGCCAAAATCAGGGCAAATGTTTCCCAAAAATCAGGAGCGTGTTTCCCAAGCCATTCATTTGTTTCCCAAAAAACACTGGATGTTTCCCAAAAAAATCTCGGTGTTTCCCAGATTTTAGAACTCTGCAAACAGGTATTTTATCACAATTTGAATAACCCAAAATAACAATTTTCAGCATGGCAACATTAAAAGCAATTGTAAAGTCAAGGACAAGAAACGGAATGTACAATGTATATATCCGTATTACTCAAAACAGACAGTTCGCTTACGTTAGAACATCATGGATGGTAAACGATAAGGGATTAAGTGATGATAAGAAAGACATCATTGATCCCTTCGTAATACAGCAAACTTCAATCTTGATAGAAAAGTTTTATAATATGCTTAATCAAGTTGATGCTTCTACGTGGTCAGCAAACGAAGTACTCACTTATGTGACCGACTATGGAAAAGACCTTTCTTTCTCTGATTACGCAAGAGCGCATATCGAGAAATTGATTAAAAGAGGACAGGAACGCACTTCACGTAACTATAAGTGGTCTCTGCAACATATGGAAAGATTCGCAGGGACAGACAATATCATGTTTTCACGTCTTACTTCTGCTTTCCTTAACCGATGGATAGAATCCCTTTCCACCACAACTCGAAGCAAGGAACAATATCCAGTATGTATGAGGGAGGTGTACAAAGCTGCCAGAAGAGAATTCAATGACGAAGAACGAGGAATACTTAAACTGAAGAATCCTTGGAGTAATGTCGCTATCCCAAGAAGTGATGTGCCTGAGAAGCGTGCCATTCCTGCAAGCAAATTGCGTGCATTCTTCAATGTCGTTCCAGATAGAAGTAAATTCACTCACCCACTAATGGAAGTTGGTCAGGATGTGGCATTGATTTCATTCTGTATGTGCGGCTTAAATGCTGTGGACATCTTTAATGCGAAGAAGGATCAGTACGATGGGAACATCTTTCACTACGAACGACAGAAGACGAGGTCGACACGTTCTGACAGAGGTTACTTTGAAGTTCGTGTACCAGCATTCTTGAAACCAACATTTGAGAAGTATCTCACAAAAGATGAACGTTCTCCATGGTTGTTTAACTTCCACGATCGTTTAGCAACATCTGATTCTTTCTGTGCAAACGTCAATACGGGCATTAAGCAGATTTGGGAAAAGGTAGAGCCAGGTTACAGAGCATCGCTCTATGCCTTTAGACATAGTTGGGCAACCATAGCCCAGAACGAATGTGGAGCAACAATGAATGATGTTGATTTTGGACTCAACCATTCTATCAACAGAATGGCAAAAGTATATGTCAAGATAGATTTCACTCCTGCGTGGATTCTTAACGAAAAGGTAATAGAATTTGTGTTCTTCACTGATCAAGAGTCAAAGTACATCGAAAAAGAGGATAAGTCATTTGAGAAAATATCAAAGTACAACTATGTCCGTGCAGAAGCCTATGTGATGGGAAAGCAGGTTTGTGCTATAGAAGATACAGGTTTTTCCAATGTTGATCAGGTAATGGACAAACTTGTGAATATCCTACCTAAGAATATTCACAATGCTCGAGTTCAGTTCAAGATAACCAATGTTGATAAAAACTTGACTCAGATGTATCAACGTCTGATTCCATAAAACAGTTTTCTCTTTTAACTGATACTTATACAAAAAACTCAGATACAGTATGGTGCTGCCTCTGAGTTTTTTAATGTACTTCTCGAACCTGGCTACAGAATGTAATTCTGCTGAATGTTTGCGAGTTTCTGTAGATCTATCAACCTGTAGCGTTTCTTGCCTGGTGACACCCTACACGGCTTTAACTTACCATTCCTAATCCACCGTTCAACATCTGCCCTACCAAACATCTTGAACGCTTTGGCCTGGCTGATTTCAAGCTGACCTTTTTCTACTTGATGTATCTTCAATGCAATCCTTGTTGCAAGATCTGTGACAAACTGGTCGTAAGTGACCGTTTTATCCGAGAATATTATTTCTGTATTATTGTTCATTGTCTATGTGCTTATGATTACGTAAATGGAGAGGCTACCTCCGTATCTAAATCGATTCGATTGCAAAGGTAGCCCCTCAGAATCATAAGAATAATAATATCAACTATATAGGTACTGGAATATAGTTGTTATATCGTTGAACATATCATATTTGCTTATCTTTCTTGCATCTTAGATACTTTCTTTCAACTTCTTTACAAAAGCATTGCATGTGGCTTCAAAGCCAATATCTTCCATCTTGTTCAAGGAAGATTTTTCCTTTGCGAGTTTGACATTCTTTGCCTGTGACAACCCGCATCTGAGATGACTGGCACGAAGTGGCTGGTTATTGGCTGATGAAGAAATCAGCCTGTTCTCCTCAATAATCATCTGCCATGAGAAAGGCAATAAGCCATATTGCCTAAGAGCACCGAAGAATAGTGCGACATGTCTATTGACATTTGCTTGCAATGGTGCGTTCAGTTTGCATTTGAATAGATTTGCCATGTCATTCTCTGAGACATCCTGTCTGAAGAGTTTTGTAGTGTTGACAAAATCCGTGATGAGACTGATCTGCTTCTCTGAGAAATTGGCAAGACTCTCTCTTTCTGGCTCGATGCTGCTGCCGGTGTTAAACAGATGCTCCATCTGATGATAGTCTTCCTCATCAAAACTTCCTTTTGAAAAAAAGGAATTGACGAGGTCTCGACGTTCTTCAAGGAGTTCTTTGATGCTAAAGACGTGCATCACATGAAGACGCATTTGCTCTTCACCTGTACACGATGTAGGAAGATGGTATGCAAAGAAATCATTCACAAAACGAGAGTAATTTTTCTCTCCTTTGAGGATTTCACACTGGTACTGCTCATAAGCAGCACGATAGAGTTGCCAAAGTTCATTTTCAGGCAACTCTTTCTCTTCTTTCTTTGTACAGCTTGGATAGCATGGACACAAAAAGAGAGAGAACGAAGTTGTTTTTTAACTGCTTCATTTTCTTTTTGTGTTAAGTTTATATTAAGAATAATACATG
>SFEP01000019.1 GCA_004557185.1 Bacteroidales bacterium | reverse complement strand
GAGCAAATACCAGTCGGCCGCAGGCAACTGCCCAACGCTCGTGACGGCCAGGGCATCGGTCAAACGGCTTGCCAAGGCTTGGGCGTGCTCCAAGTGGCGGGCGCAAATGCCCACCACTTGGTGGCCTGCGCGTTGCAGTGAGGGAGCCAGATGCCACGCCACGCGGCCTGCTCCCAGAAGGTTGATTTTCATAGTTTGAAGAATGAGTCGAAGGTGCGTCAGAATGGCTAAGATGCAAGGCGCTGAGGCTGAGGGCGCAGGGAGTGTACTAAAGTACATGACCAAGCCCGAATGCCGATAGCAACGCAGCAGATTGGCCATTATGACACACCGTCTTGCATGCCAACTTTTACCTGCATGCGTGGCAAAGGTAGCGTTTTTACATGAGTTGCCGCCGTGTGTGACGGTTGATTTTTTACCACTCCGTCGCCCTCTTTGCCGCGTTTTGCGCTCATTTTCAGCCTTGCGAGTGCCTTGCATCATGCAGGCAGCGTGGTCAGAGGGGCATTTTGCGAGCTGAACGTTTGGCTCTTCAAGCGGGTTGGCGTAATTTAGCCGTGCAAAAATCACATGTAAATCCCTGCTTTATGAAAGTTACTCTTTTACCTTTCCTTCTTGTCAGCTGCTGCCGTTCGGCGGGCATCTGCCTCATGGCTGCCCTTGGCTGGCTTGGTGCGGCCACTGCCATGCAGGCTGCCTGCCTCACCACTGACCCCGACACCACACGCCACGAGGTGGTGCTTGAAACCACGGAGGGAAACATCAGCGTGGTGCTCTACAACGAAACACCCCAGCATCGCGACAATTTCCTGCGTTTGGTGCGCGAGGGTTTCTACGACGGTCTGCTTTTTCACCGCGTTATCCCGCAGTTCATGATACAGGCCGGCGACTCGGCCAGCCGTCATGCCGCCCCAGGAGTGGCATTAGGCGACTCGCCGGAGCCATACACGATTCCCGCAGAAATTCGTTTTCCGCAATACTTCCACAAACGTGGTGCGCTGGCCGCTGCTCGCGAGGGCGATGCCACCAATCCCGAGCGTGCCTCGTCGGCCTCGCAGTTCTACATCGTCTACGGTAGCGACCAGTGGCCTGAAAAACTCGATATCATGCAGGAGCGCCTCGACTCCATGACGCACCAACAGGTGCAACTCACCCGCGAGGTGCGCCGTGCCTATGAGTACTACGGTGGGTCGCCCCACCTCGACGGGCAGTACACCGTGTTCGGCGAGGTGATTCAGGGAATGGATGTGGTAGACATTATACAATGGAAGGAATGCGACGAGCGCAACCGCCCCTTGCAAGACGTGCGCATTCTGCGTGCCTGGATAAAGAAGTAAATGCAGGGTGCAGCGATAGGCATTTCATTTCTCACGTTCCCCGCCGTTGCATCAAGATGTTAGGCTGCGGGCTTCGCTTAACCCACGATGGGTGGCGGAGCCCGCAGTGTGTGTATAGAACTTGCAAGGAACTGACGGGCAATGGATGTCAGCCCTCAGCACCTTAAGCGTACCATCGAATAAGCCTCAACACAGTGCATGTAGCCATTCCTATCTATGGGAAAGCTGTTACTGATACGGGGACTGTGCTTTGCCACGCCGGCATGTTAACGTTGCCACGCCGGCATGGCAACGTTGTTACGCCGGCATGGCAACGTTGTTATGCCGGCATGGCAACGTTGTTATGCCGGCATGGCAACCGATAACAAGGCATGCCGAAAGGGGAATGTCCCTTTCCGAAATGGATTTCTGCCTATGGAGAACGGGAATAGGTAAGGCCGAAATGGCTTTGTAGCGGCTCGTGTTGTCGTTATTTCTGCTCTGTGGTGCTCTCCTCTTTAGGGGCGCTGCGGCACACGCTGCGCAGGCCGCAGAGTTGGCACTTGGGTTTGCGTGCCAAGCAGGTGTAGCGGCCGTGCAGCAAGAGCCAATAGTGCGAAGAGGCCACCTGTGCCTCGGGTATGAAGCGGCGGAGTTCCATCTCGACACTGTAGGGCGTGGTGCAGCGTTTGGGCACCAAACCTAAGCGGTGGCTCACGCGGAACACGTGGGTGTCAACGGCGAGGGCTGCTTTGCCGAAGGCTACTGCCTGAATGACGTTGGCCGTTTTGCGTCCTACGCCCGGCAGCGTGGTGAGTTCTTCAAGCGTGGTGGGCACCTCGCCGCCAAAGTCGTCCACCAGTTTGCGGGCCATACCGGCCAAGTGGCGTGCCTTGTTGTTGGGGTAGCTCACCGAGCGTATGTAGTGGAAGATGTCGTCGGGCGTGGCCTGCGCCATGGCCTGCGGGGTGGGGTAGGCTTCGAAGAGGGCGGGCGTGACTTGGTTGATGCGCTTGTCGGTGCACTGCGCCGACAGCACGACGGCCACGAGCAGTTCGAAGGGGTTGCGGTAGTGCAACTCCGTTTCGGTGTCGTCCATGATGCTGCCGAGGTATTGCAGCACGTGGCTGAAGAGTTCTTTTTTCCTCATATATATATAATGGATAGCCAAGGTCAGTGCATGAACAAGCGCATACTTAGCCAGTAGCCGCAGCCAGCCAGCAGCAATCCGCCCAACAGCGACACTGCGGCATAGGTGGCGGCTGCAAGATAGAGCCCCTGACGCAGCAGCCCGAGCGTGTCGGCCGAGAAGGTGGAGAAGGTGGTGAAACCGCCGCAGAAACCCGTGACGAACAGCAGGGCGAGGAGGCGCGAGGGACGCGCTTCAAGATAACCTAACCACAGGCCGATGAGCAGACACCCGAGGGCATTGGCTGCCAGCGTGGCCCAGGGAAAATGCGCGGCGGTGGCCCGCGGCAGCCACACGCTCATGGCGTAGCGGCACATGCTGCCGAGGCCACCGCCCACGAAGATGTAGAACCAGGAGGGCATGGGTGGAGGTTACTTGTTGAGCTGCGCCAAGCGGCTTATGTATTTGCCCAGAATGTCGAACTCAAGGTTGACCTTGCTGCCCACGTGGATACCGTGGAAGTTGGTGTGCTCATAGGTGTAAGGAATGATGCACACCTTGAAGGAATGGTCGGTGGGCTCGCACACGGTGAGGCTGACGCCGTTGACAGTGACGGAACCTTTGTCGACGGTGAAGTAGCCGCGCTGCACCATTTCGGGTGTGGTGGCGTACTCGAAGGTGTAGATGAAACTGCCGTCGGCATCGGCAATGTCCGTGCAGGTGGCCGTTTGGTCAACGTGGCCCTGCACGATGTGGCCGTCGAGGCGGCCGTTCATGAGCATGGAGCGCTCCACGTTCACTTCGTCGCCCGGCTCAAGCAGACCCAGGTTGGAGCGCTTGAGGGTTTCGTCCATAGCAGTCACAACGTACTGGTCGCCATCGATGTGTACCACGGTCAGGCAAACACCGTTGTGTGCAATGCTTTGGTCTATCTTCAGCTCCTGCGTAAAGGGGCAGGTGAGGGTGAAATGCTTGTTTTCCTTGTCTTGCTCGATGGACACGACGCGTGCCATGGCTTCTACAATTCCTGAGAACATGGATAGGTGATTTGGGGTTGTGTGTAGGATGGGTAGGATGTGGAGTAGGCCTTACTCGAAGGTGCACGTGCGATCGTTCAAAGTGGCAATGCGCATGGTGTCGCCGTGCATGATGAGATAGCCGTTGCTGATGCGGTAGTCCTTGACGTGCCGCTCAAGTTGGGTAAGGTTGATGAGCCTGCGTATGGCTTGGCCGCTATCGCAGGTGGTGAGGGCGTAGCGTTGCCCTTCTATCAGTTCGCCGGTGATGTCGCCGTCGGTGCCGTCGTTGGCGGTGCGTGTGAGGTAGAGCGTGTCGCCTTGGTCGGTGACCATGCTGAACGTGCTCATGCCAAACTCGCAGGCCGTGCCGTAGATGGTGCTGTCGGCCACGCCTTCGGTGAGCGTGGTGTCGGGCAGGCCGTCAGCGTTGTGGTCCTTGCTGTCTGCCGCTTGGCGCCGGCATGCACTGAGACTGAGCAGCACAAGGGCTGCAAGCAAGAGGTTTTTCTTCATGAATGAATGGATAGGTATGTAGAAAAGGTGCCGCGCGAAGTGCCAACGTCGTGCATTCTCATGCCGCGCGATGCTAAAACTTTATGATGGGGCAGGCTCAGTCAACTCTGACAAATTCCATTTCGCCCGTCACCTTCACCAGTTTGCGGCCTTCGGCGCGGCGTATGGCGTTGCCGTTGACGGCGCGGTAGCTGTAGGTTGAGTCGGTGAGTTGGCAGAACTCAATGTCCTGCGAGTCGGAGCCAATGTCGTTGCTGAAGCGGAGTGTGGCCTTGTTGTCTTTTATCTTGAAGCGCGTAATCATCCATGTGCCATAAATGCCGCCCTGCATGTAGCCGTGCATTTTGCCTAAGAAACTGAAGCCAGGCGCCTCGAGGGTCGGTTCGTAGAGGTCGATGACCATGTGCAGCCCCGTTTCGCGGCAGAAGTAGTGCCCCTTGAAGGGTTGGTCGGCCATGCCGGCCTGGGCGCGGGCTGTGAGGGTTGCCAGGGTGAGCAGCAGTAGGATGATGTGACGTAGGCTATTCATGACGTGATGATTGAGAGGGTAGATGCGGGAGAATGGCGACCGGCTTTGCAAATGCTTGTCTTGGGCACGGGCACCCCCCCGTGCTGACTTATTCGGCCTCGCTCGCAGTGTGCAGAATGAGGGTGGTGGCGCCCAGCGTGATGATGTCGCCGTCGCTGATGAGGGCACGCTCCTTGTTGCCCAGCAAGGCATTGTGCAGAAAGGTACCCGTGTTCGAGGGAGCATCGCGCAGCACAAACTTGGTGGTGCCGTTAGGCTGCGGGGTGGCGGTGATGATGCAGTGTGTGGTGTCGACGCTGGGGTCAACCGTCTTGATGGGTGCGTTGGCTTTGGTGCCTTTCACCAGGCGGCCTACGATGTTCTCGCCAGCATGCAACGCTATTTCCTGCTTGAAGTGGAAGGCGTTTTCAAGTACGGTGAGGTAACCCAACACAGGGTTCTCCTGTTCTTCGTTGGCCGTGGCAGCGGACTCTTCGTCGGCGGGCTTGGGCTGCGGCATGCGCAGCTTGAACTGCTTGTGGCACTCGGGACATTCGAACACCAGTATGCGGCCGGGTTCGTACTGCGTTTCATCGAACAGAATGCTCTCGTCGCACTTTGGGCAGCGTATCTTCTTCATAATGGCACAAAGGAGGGTGTGGGAAAAAAGAAAGGCGCGTGTCGCAGGGGGCACGCGCCGTAGTGTTGTATTGGTGTACAGGAAAAAGTCTCTCTCTTTGCTCTCTGTCAGCCTGCGTGAGGTGAGGGGGCTGCGCGTGTCGGGGTGCGTGGCCGACGTGGGGGCTGCTGCGTTCCCCCTTAGAGCAGGTGCATCACCCAGGCATCGTCGAAGTCGGCCTGGTCGCGCAGCTTGCGGGCTGCTTGGCGTGCGGCCTCCTCGGTGTCGTAGTGGCCGTAGAGCACACGCGTCATGTGGCCTTTCTGGTGCACAAAGGTTTGGTCGTAGCCTTTGGCCTGCAGTGCTTCCACAAAGCTGTCGGCGTTCTTTCGGGTGATGGCGCTGGCCAGCACGATGGTGTAGCAGGGCGTGGCGGGCGTGGTGGCCTCGGCGTTCTGACTGGCGGGGGCGCTGGCCGTGTGGGTAGCCGTGGGTACGGCAGTGGCCACAGGGGTGTGATTTACGGCAACAGCTTGCGGTTGGGCAAAGAGGCACTGCCCCAGCACCGAAGCCGTTTGCCGCTCGGTTTGCGTGGTGGTGAGCATGGGCGTGGCCCAAAGCAGGTAGAAGGCGATGGCCACCACGGCGGCCGCGGCGTAGTTCACAATTTCGCGGCTGATGCGTATGGTGTAGTCCTTCTGCGAGCGCTTCACTGGCTTCTTGCTGTGCTGCTTGGCGGGCTGCTCGTCGTCGCCATCGGCCGTTTGCTGCAAGCCCTCCGTGCGTGTGGCGAGGGGCAGACTGTCGAGGCCGTACAGTTCGGGCGAAAGCACGCCGGCCTCGCAGGGTGCAAAGTCGTAGGCGCCGTTGACGCCCTGCGTCAGGGTTCCTATGCCGTGCAGTTCATACTTGCCCTCCTCGGTGATGGTGTTCCGGAGTTGCTTGACGGCGTTGTCGATAAGGCGCACCGTTTCGGGGTAACTCGTGTCGTAGGCTTGCATGTACGACTGCACAAGCAGCCCGTCGTTGAAGGTGAGTTGCTGATTGAACCCCACGCTACGGTAAGGCGGCAGGAAGAGGCCTTCCTCCGCGATGTAGCGTGCATGCATATACTGCGTGATGAACCCGCCAAGTCCGGGCACAATGACGCAGTCGTGGTTAAGCATGAGGCTTTCTATATGTCGTGAAAGTTCAATCATCGGTGCAAAGATAAGGTAATATTAACCATTGAAACATCTTTCAAAGGTGTAAAAACAGCAAGCCTTGTTGTGCAGAAAGGGGGTGTGCCGTGGCTAAGGGTTTGTGCTCCAAAGATTACCGCTTGGGAAAACTTTTTTCTTGCAACGCACAAGGGGCTGCTCAACGCGGCGAGGGGCGCGCGCGGCCTGCTGAAGAAGCAGCGTGGGGCCAGTGCCTGCCTCTTTCCTTATAATATAATAAAGGAGTGGGTGCTATATATATAATAAAGGAGTGGTGGGCGGTTATATTATAATAAAGAAGTGGGCGCTATATATAATAAAGGAGTGGCGACTCTTAAACAGGCAGGAGGCCCACGGAATGGGAGCATTCCGGGGCCTCCTGGCGTAAGTGTGAGAGAGGGTGAAGGTGGATTACCACATTTCCTCGTTTTCGTCTTCGGGTATTTCGTTGGGCTCGTAGATGGGCTGCTGGACGGAAGAGGCGGCCAGCATCTGCGGGCAGGTGATGACGTAGTTCTCAGTGTGAGGCTTGATATATGTTTTCTTCATGTGGATTGCTTATTTGAGGATTACCTTTTTGCCGTTCTGGATGTAGAGGCCGTGGGCGGGGCGGCTCACCTTGCGGCCCGTGAGGTCGTAGGTGGCGGCAGGTGCGCCCATGGTGCCGTCGGTAGTGCTGATGCCGCGCAGACTGGTGGTTTCGCCGTCGTTGTCGGCAAAACGGAAGGCCAAGGCGGGCGAAGCCGAGGCGGGCGCAGTGGCCTCGCTGGTAAGCACGTTCAGGTAGGCCTTGCCCGGCGTAGCCTTCAGCTGGCTGCCGTCCTTGCTGCTGCCCGACACGCCGAGGTAGAAGCCGAGGCCTTCCTTCGTGGTGGCGTTGCTGTAGGTGAGGCGGTAGAGCGTGTAGCCCGCGTCGGCAACGATGGTCTGTGCCTCGGCTGGCGTGGCCACCAGGTCGTTTTCGGCAGCGGGCGTCAGGACTGAGCCGGTGTGCGGCATGGCGTTCAGATAGGGCGCGTCTGTCTTGACGAGCACGCCTTCACCCTTGGCCACGAGGTTGTCGTCGCGTTCACTGAGGGTGAGCACACCCTTCTTCACTTGGGCGTTGCACACCAGCAGTTCGCGGTCGGCGGGCACGCTCAGGGCGGCGTCGGCAGTGAGGTTGCTGTAGGTGAGCCAGTAGGTGGCGTTCGTGGCATCCAGTGCGCAGGCCAGCACCTTGTTCGTGTTGTCGAGCACGGGCAGGTTGTCCGTGCCGAGCAGCTGACCCCAAGTTCCCGTGGGCTGCGAGCCGTTGAGCAGCCAGGCCACCTCGCCGCCGGCAAACTGTGCTGCGGTCTTGCCGCCGGCGTCGTCATCTGAAGAGGCGAGGTAGTAACTGTTGGTGACTGTGCTGTTGTAGAGTTCACCGTAAATCGGGCCGCTGCCTGCGCCGCTGACGGCTCCCGTGTTATAACAGTTCTCAATTCTGGTATTTCCCATATAGCCACACACACCACCTAGTTGGTCCCGGTTGTTAATACCCGTTACGCTACCCGTGTTGTAACTATTCTCGCAAGAACCTCCCATAATACTTCCGCAAAGCCCTCCTATTTCACGATATGTGCCACTGACTTGGCCTGTATTATAGTTGTGCGTGAAAGTATTGCCTAAGGAGTAGCCACACACGCCACCTACATATTCTTTTCCAGATATGGTGCTGCTGTTGAAGCAGTTTGTCACGCTGCCTTTGTTATATACGTAGCAGAAACCGCATATACCGCCCACGTATGTATTTCCTTTCAGGTATGAATCCACAACGCCCACGTTCTTGATTGTTGCGTTGAAACTGGTACCAAACAAACCTACGTAATGTACATTCCCGTTGTTGTAGTACAAACCGCTCACGGTGTGACCCATTCCGTCAAAAGTCCCTTCATAGCGTTTCGTGCTGGATGTGCCCATAGGCGTCCAACTTCTGAAGCCGCTCACATCATCAGCCAGCGTGCCGTCGGCTTTCAGCACACCTGTATTCACCGTAATGTCGTTCTTGAGTACGGCGTTGGCGCTTAAGTTCTGCGCCGTGCCATCGGGCAGCGAGCCGTTGACGAGTGCTGCAAACCAATACAGCTGGCCGGCATTGGCTATTTCATACTGACTGCTGCTTTCTACGTACGTGGCAGGCTGGTAACCGCTGCACACATTGCAGAAGCCGTTGGTGTTGAAGCTGTGTGCGGGGCGCGTTTCCTGGGTCTCGGTGTTATAGTAGCCCAGCCCCTTGCTTTCGTCGCAACTTTGATAGCCGTAATAAACCTTGTTCGTGTTGTCGAGCATGGGCAGGTTGTCCGTGCCGAGCAGCTGACCCCAGGTTCCCGTGGGCTGCTTGCCGTTGAGCAGCCAGGTCACCTCGCCGCTGGCAAGCTGCTGCGTGGTGCAGAGGGTGGCGGGCGTGGTGGTGGGTGTGCCGGTGGTGCTGCCTATCACGTGGAGCCCGTCGTGGGCGTAGTAGTTGTTCTGCACGGCGTTCGCGCCATAACCGTTGTTAATCTGGCCAATCAGTATGCCGCTCACCGACTGGTCGCCGGCCTTTTCTAGGACGCCAGCCTGCAGGCAGTTCGTCACCTTCAGGTTGCCGTTGCTGCGGGTGTAGCCAAAGATGCCGCCCATGATGAGCGCGCCCTCATAGTCGCTGTGTATGGTGCCCGTAAAGCGGCAGTCGGTGATGGGCACTTCGCTGTTGATGGCGTAGCCCGCAATGCCGGCGGCCACGTTGACGGCGTGGTTGCCCAGATTGATGGTGCCGCTGTAGCTGCAGCCCTTCACGGCCGATGCCGACTCGTGCATCTTGCCCACGATGCCGCCTATGTGGCCGATGCAGTTGGCGGAGGCGTCCATCTCGGTGTCGATGCTGAAGTTCACGCTGCTGTGGCAGTGGCTGACGGTGGAGTTGTCCATGCGTCCCACGATGCTGCCGTAGCCCTCGGTGTAGCTGGTGGTGCGGAGGGTGACGTTGCCGTCGATGCTGATGTGCTGCAAGGTGGCCCCGCTGGCGTAGCCGAAGAGGCCGCTGTTGCTGCCCTGCCGGGTGATGCTCATGTGCTGCACCTTGAAGCCTCTGCCGTCGAAGGTGCCGCCGAACTTGCTGCTCTCGTTGCCTATGGGCGTCCAGTGGGCGAAGGGCGCGAGGTCGATGTCGGCCGTGAGCACGCCCTTGGCCGCCGTGTTCTGCGCCGTGCCGTCGGGCAGCGTACCGTTGACGAGTGCGCCAAACCATGCCAGCTGCCCGGCGTTGCCTATCTCATACAGGCCGCTGCTTGCTACGTACGTGGCAGGCTGGTTGCGGCTGCACACGCTGCAGATGCCGTGGATATTGAAACTGTGTGCGGGGCGCGATGCCTGGGTTTCAGTGTTATAGTAGCCAAGCCCCTTGCTCTCGTCGCAACTGGGGTAGCCGTAATACACTTTGTTTGTGTTGTTGAGCACGGGCAGATTGTCCGTGCCGAGCAATTGCCCCCAGGCTCCCGTGGATTGCTTGCCGTTGAGCTGCCAGGTCACCTCGCCGCTGGCAAACTGCGCCGCGGTCTTGCCGCTAGATCCATTGGAGGACGCGGCGAGGTAGTAGCAGTTGGTTACCTTACTTTCGTCTACGTATCCATTTATCTCGCCAGAATATTTGCTGGTGCTGATTACATTACCCGTAGAATAACAGTTGCTCATTGTGCTTGTACTTCCGCCTATGAGACCACAAACGCCACCTACATAGCCGGTACTTGCAGTGCCTGTTACGCTGCCGGTGTTGTAACAGTCTGATATGGTAGAATGTTGTGCTCCTCCACATACACCGCCTACTTTATTGTTACCATACACAATGCCAGTATTGTAGCTGTTCGACAAGGTGCAATTATCATATATGTCTCCACATACACCTCCTACGGATGTAGTGCCATATACGGTGCTTGTGCTGAAACAGTTCGTAACCTTGCTGTAACGATAGCAATGTCCGCATACGCCGCCTACATTTCTCTGTCCGTTAAAATAAGAGGCTATAACGCCCACATTCTTGATGGTGCCGCGATCGCTAATGCCGAACAGACCCACGTACATTACGCTGGCATCGTTGAAATACAAACCACTCACGGTGTGCCCTTTACCGTCGAACGTACCACCGAAGCGTCTGTCGTAGTCTGTACTTATAGGCGTCCAACTTGTGAAGCCGCTTACTTTATTTGCCAGCGAACCGTCGGCTTTGAGCACGCCCGTGTTCACTGTAATGTTAGATGTGAGAATGGCGCAAGCGTTACTGTTCTGCGCCGTGCCGTCGGTGAGCGTGCCGTTGACGAGCGCCGCGAACCAGTACAGTTCGGCCGCGTTACCTATCTGATACGGGTTTCCTGATGAGCCGTCGCCCGCGCTGGGCTTGACCGGCGTGATGCCCGCCCACACTTGCGCGGGCAGCACCATGGCCACCACGAGTGCAAGCACCGTGAGCAGCCGTCTGCATAAAGCGTTTGTTTTGTTCATAAAGTTTTAATGATTAGGTTGATAGATTAGAGGCATACAAGTAGAGCCTTCCGCCCATGTCGAGATACGACACAGGCGGAAGGCTCTGTTACGCTATGTGATGCTACAACTACAATACCCCCCATACGCTTAGGCGACAGGGCGGCGAGTGCGGTGTTGTATGGCTTCGGCATCGTGTATGTCATAAGGAAAGAGTGTGTTTGCAGTGTAGGGCGCGCTCGTGGCGCTTGGGTTATTTAGGCTTTGTCTCCCACTTGCCGCATGAACCGTTCATACAGCGTAAAGTCAATCAAACAAATAAGTGGTGGGATTAAGATGTTGCAAAAGTAGGTAAAACAACTTTTACATGCAACCTCAAGGCAAGTGTGATGTAAAAAGAATGGTTCTTTTTAGTGCGATTTCTCGCCAAGCCAAAGCGAGCAAGCTCTCTTTGGTCTTTTGGCTTAACGAAATCGTTGAAAATGTCAGCGTTCCCCCCTTTTCCCCCACCTGTATGCTACCTCCGCCCGCACACTTCACGCCTTTCGAGCCTTAGGCCATGCAGCGCCGTTACGCAAGGGCATGTAGCCGATTTTACAAGGTATTTTTCTGTTCTCGAAAGGCACATAATTGTTTGCCACGCCGGCATGGCACGTCTGCCACGCCGGCATGGCACGTCTGCCGCGCCGCCGTGGCACGTCTGCCGCGCCGGCGTGGCAAACAACTAAGCCTGTTATCGTAACGGGCATGCGCCTTGTACGAATGGTTACGCGCCTTAAAATCTGGACTTTACGCATTTCGTTATTTTGTCAACTATTTTCACTTCCCCAAAATCCGTTGCTTGCCCGTTTGCAGCGGCGCACCATAGCACGTGAGCCATGCCATCTATCTCACAAAACAAACGGAAACAGACGGGTGAGGCGGTCTGTTTCCGTTTGATGGAGCGTGTGTGCGATGTAGTGCGGTGCGTGCTTGTCGGGGAATTTTAGTTGATGAAGTTCCACGACAGGCCGAAGTGTATGGTGAGGCGGTTGAGGGGTTGGTGCGGCACGAGGAAGGGGTTGCCAGCGCCCGCTTTGAAGTTGATGTGCGAGGCGCGCACATAGAAGCGGGTGCGCTTGAGGTGGAAGTTGGCGTAGGCGTTGACAATGGGATAGTTGCCCAAGGTGACGGCCTGCGAGGCATCCTGCACGGCATATTGCCCGACGATGGGCACGTAGGTGGGAGCCTTGTAGCGTGTAAAGTAGCGCATGTCGACGCCAATTTCGGTGCGCAGCACGCGGGCAAAGCGGAAGAGCACGTAGAGGTTGGAGTAGACGTTGAGCGCGGGCAGCGGTGTGATGTCGCCGTCGGTGGTTGTTTGCCACGTCACCTCGTTGTCCCAGTGCAGTATGCGCCAAGCCAAGTCCTGCGCCGCCGTTACGCTGATCATCTGCACGTTGTGGCCTGCCTGCCGCACACCCACGGCGTGGCTGTAGGTTGTGACGCCGTCGGTTACATCGACGGGCAGGAGCGTTTCGGCCAGGTAGGTGTAGTGCTGCACATTCTCGAGTGCAGCGGTGATGCGCGTTCCGCCCCATTGCAGTATGCCCTGCACACGTGTTTGCAGCACGTCGTTGAGGTTGTTGTGGTCCCACCAGGCGTTGCGGCCGTGGTAGTGGCGGTAGTAGAAGGAGGGGCGCTGGTTGCGCACGAAGCCGTCGACGCTGATGCGCACCGTGTCGCCGTAGCTGCGGTGGCGGCGCAGGGGTATGACGAGGCTGAGGTCGCCCTCCACGTTGAACTCGCCCCACTTGCTGCCCGTGGTGAGCATTTCGCCCAGCAGGTTGTAGTGCAGCCAGTGGCCCTGCTGCTTGATGATTTGTGCGCCGAGGGCCATGTAGTTCTCGGTGGTGTGCTGCATGCGGCGCTGCTCGTTGGGCAGGGCGTAGCGGCGGAAGTCGTGGCGACCGAAGATGCGCAGCCCCGCCTTCATGCGGCGGCTGAAGCCCTCGTTCAAGGTGAGCGCCAGCGTGTTCTGCACGCGCAGCATCTCGGTAAGGTCGTTGGCCGAGTCGCCGGGCAGGTAGAAGGCGCCGAAGTAGGTGTTGGTGGCCTGTCCGCCGCCGGCGTTGCACATAAAGCGGCGCGAGGCGTCGTCAATCCGGAAAGTGTGCACGATGGACGACACGGGCACAAACTCCTCCATGCCGCGCAGCTGGCTGCTGTCGGTGCGGGTGGTGTCGGCCACGGCCACAAGCCGCGTGGAGTCGGCAGGGGCTGACTGCTCTCGCCAGTAGCCCAGGTGGTACTTGTGTGTGAGGAAGAGGGAGTTGCACGACAGGCGGTTCCATGCCTTGTCGAGGAGAATGGGCATGTCGGCCGTGCCGTATTTCGTGGGGAACGTTTCGGGGCGGTTCACGTATTCGTCGCTCTCGATGCCGCCGTTTTCACGGTTCTTGAGGTAGATGTGGCCGGCCGCAAGGTGCATTTCGTAACGCTCGCCGCGGTACGAGGCATAGAGGTTACCGTCGAGGTGGGCGGTTGACTGCGCCTGGTAGTAGCCGCGGCCATAGAGGTAGTCAATGTGAAAGCCCATGCCGAAGCGTTTGCCCGCATTCACGGCAAAGAGGGCGGTGATGCGGTCTTCGCCATTCTGCTTGTTGCCGTTCTTGTGGTAACTGATGTTGGTAAAGGGCGAGCGCGTGTTGGTGTAGCGCACGCCAGCCGTGCCGCGCACAAAGAAGTTGTAGGGCTGCAGGAAGATGAAAGGCTCGTGGAGCATGCTCGTGCCCTGCTCGGCAAAGAGGCGGCTGATGCGTGGTGCGCCAGCATTGCCCGTAAAGTTGTAGTGCCCTGTGGGACCGTCGGTGCAGTCAACATTCTGAAACCCGTGAGGCACGGTGTCGAAGGGCACGGGACGCACGTCGCCAAAGCGGCTGTCGACCTGCCAGGAGTAGATGCCCTCGGGCACATTCGTCTTGCTGACAGTGGTGGTGTCGAAGCCGCTGCCACGCTGCTGCATGGCCTGCGTGGGGTCGAGGTCGCGGGTGAGGCTGCGCTGCGCATGCAACGGCAGGGTGAGGAAGACGAGGAAAAGGAATATGCAGTGTCGCATCAAGTCAGGAAAGGGTGAAGTTCAGTGGGAATAAAGAGGTAGGTGAGGGCTGGCAGGCTACTTTTGTCTGGCTTTGGCCTTTTGCTCACGCACCAGTTGCAAGAGGCTCTGGCATTCGGCATCGTCAGGCCACTGGCGCACCATGGCTTGGGCAGCCTGTTCGGCTTCGGCCCATTCGCCCACTTGGAGCAGCATGATGACCTCCTGCTGGCGGTAGGGACGGGCATCGGCTGCCAAGGCTGCGGCGGTGCGGATGTCGTCGAGTGCCTGCTGGTACATGCGCCCCTGCATTTCGGCCTGGTAACGCAGGTAGTAGAAGCGCTCGTTCAGGTTGCGCGGCCCAATGGCCTTTTCATATTCATTGTAGTCGTAGACAGCGGCGCGGTACTGCTGGGCACGCAGCAAACGCACGGCGCGTTCCAGATAGTACTGCGCATGGCGGGCACTGACGGGCTGGGGCAGGCGCACAATGACGCTGTCGAGCAAGGCCAGCACCGAGAGCGAATCGCCGCCCGCCATCTCGAGCGAACGGGCTGCTGAGAAGTAGGTGTCGGGCGTGGCAAAGTGAGGGTCGTGGGTGGCTTGGAGGAAAAGGTCGTGCGCCTCTTGGTATTGCCGTACGGCAAAGTGGCAGTTGGCTTGCTGCATGAGATAGAGCGTGTTCGGCTTGAGGACGTAAGCCATACGTGCCTCGTCGAGCGCACGTTGCAGCGTCCAGCCTGGGGCCACGGGCACGCTGTCGGTTTGCTGCAGGGCGTGGCGATACACCACGTCGCTGATGAAGTAATGCACGGCCTCGGGCTGCATGAGTGAGTCGGGCAGGGCTGGCGCCTCGGCTTTTTGCAATGCCAGCGCGAAGTCGGCATCGGCGTGGGCATAGTCGCCCGTCGCAGCACGGTACTTGGCACGCTCGGCATAGGCATCGGGCGTGTCGGGGTATTGACTGACAAAGTCGTCGTAGGCTGTGCGGCGCGTCAGTGTGTCGGCAGCGGGTAACATGAAGAGGTAGGAGGAGGCTGCCGTGTAGCCCTCGGGCAGCGCCTTGGGGATGCTGATGGCGCGCAGGTCGGCGCTGAGGGCCGAGGTGGCGGTGATTTGCAGCGTCAGTAGGAAGTGGGCGTCGATGGCGCAGGCCGTCATGGCCTTGGCGGCCACATTCTTCTGCGTGATGGCCAGCAGCTGGCCGTTGGCATCGAGCAAGGGGCAGCCCAGCAGTTGCTCCTCGTTGGGCGACGACACCTGGTAGTAATAATAAGGAGCGTAGGCGGTGCGCGAGGTCACCGTCACGCTGCGCGGTGTCTGTTTTTTAGCAGCCTCATAGTTCACGAGCAAACAAGTGGCGCCGCTGTCAGGCGAAGTGGGGGCAAGTTCGTAGAAGGCTGGCTTCTGCGTGCCCGTGGTGCTGAATTTCACCAAGTCGGCCGAACTGTTGGCGCCGAGAATGCGGTGCACAGGATAGGTGCGGCCCTTGTAGTCGGTCACCACGGCCTTGGCAGCGCCTTTGAGCACGTGGAAGGCACAGGCAGCATCGCCCTGCTTGTTGATGAAAAAGGCGTTACCCGTCTGCAAGGTTTTTCCCTCCGCATCATAGGCTGTGAGGGTGAGCATGCCAGCGTGAGGCGGTACGCCGGCCAGCATGAGGGTGGCAGAACAGGGAAGAAGGGCGATGGCTGCGCACAGCAGTATGCGGCGCCAGGGGATATGAGCAAAGGTGTAATGCATAGTGGTGTGAATGGGGTAGCTAAACGTGGCTAATTATAATAAAGGGGTGATGCGACTGCGGCGCGGACACTTTTGCCCCGAAGCACTCCATATTATATATATACAGGGAGCGTCGGGGGGTGGGAAAGTGACTATACCGACAGTGCCGAAGCATGGGCGAGAAGGGCCTGCGCATTGTCGATGGCGGCCTGCGTGACAGCCGTGCCCGAGAGCATGTGGGCAATGGCTTCGACGCGCTCAGCCGGCGTGAGTTCGCTGATGTGCGAGCGGGTGCCCTGTTCGTCCTCCGTTTTGTAGACGCGATACTGGTGCTGGCCGCAGGCGGCAATCTGTGGGAGGTGCGTGATGCATATGACCTGGCAGTGCGCCGACATTTGCTGCATCACCTGCGCCATGCGCTCGGCCTGCGAACCCGACACGCCGGTGTCAATTTCGTCGAAGATGATGGTGGGCAGACTTTTGTGGCGCGCCAGTATGGCTTTCAGCGCCAGCATGAGACGGGCTATTTCACCGCCCGAAGCAATGAGGCTTACGTCCTGCTCGGGCACGTTCTTGTTGGCCGAAAAGAGCAGCGTCACGTTGTCGGCACCCGAGGCGTCGGGCTGCTGGCGCGGCGTGAGTTGCAGCGCCACTCGGGCATGCGGCATGCCCAAGGCCTGGAGCAGTGCTATGAGGTCGGCCGCTAACTGCTTGCCCGCAGCCTGACGCAGCGCCGTGAGTTCGGCTGCACATTGCGTCAAAGCCTTGGCTTGGGCGGCCCGCTGCTTTTCGAGTGCGGCCAGGTCGTCGTCGAGGTTGGTAAGTTGGTTGAGACGCTCTCCCAGACTTTCGCGCAGTTCTACAAGGCTCTGCACATCCTGCACGTGGTGCTTCTGCATGAGCGAATAGAGCGTGTCGAGACGGCTTTGCACAAAGTCGAGGCGCGCAGGGTCATATTCCACACGTTGCGCCGTGCGTTCCATTTCTTCCAGAATATCCTGCAATTCAATGCCCGCGCTTTCCAGCCGTTCAGCCAGCGAGGCCGCCGTGCTGATGTGGCTGGCCACGTTGTGCAGCAAGCGCGCGGCTTGGCGTAGACTCTGCGTAACGTTGGCCCCGGTGCCCGTTTCGTCACTGAGAAGGCTTTGTGCTTGCGAGAGGCCCGACTGTATGTCCTCGGCGTGGCTTAGCATCTGCTGTTCGGCCTCGAGTGTTTCCAGTTCGCCCTCTTGCAGGTTGGCCTCGCAGAGTTGGTTATGCTGAAAGCGCATATACTCCTCTTCAGCCTGCCCCTTAGCGGCCTGTTCGCGCAGGTCATGCAGTGCTTGCTCGGTGCAGCGCAGGGCGGCATAAGCCTCGGCGTAGCGTGCAGGCACCTCGGGTTGACCAGCCAGTGTGTCGAGGGCATGAATGAGGAAGTGCTCCTGGCGTATGAGCAGGTTCTGGTGCTGCGAATGTATGTCGATGAGCATTTGCCCCAACTCCTTGAGACGGGCAGCTTGCACGGGGGTGTCGTTGATAAAGGCGCGGCTCTTGCCCGTATCGGTTAGTTCGCGGCGTAGCACGCATTCGCTTCCGTCGTAGTCGATGTCGTGCTCGTCGAAGAAGGCCTGCAGGGGAAGTGAGGCCGTTTGAAAAGTAGCCTCCACATAGCATTTCTTCTGACCGCTCTCAATGCTCTTGGCGTCGGTGCGTGCGCCAAGCAGCATGCCGAGTGCGCCGAGCATGATGCTCTTGCCCGCACCTGTTTCACCCGTAATGACGCTGAAACCTTCGTGCCAGTCCATGTTGAGGTGGTGGATGAGCGCGAAGTGCGAAATGGTGAGGTGAGAGAGTATGGCTGGCTGTGCTTGCTCGGCGGGCGTGCCGGCAGCGAGGGAGGCTTGTGTAACTTGGGATTTAGTCATGACGTGGAAAAAGGTGGCAGGAGCGCCGCGCAGCAGATGTTTGCCTGCGGTTCATTCTTTCAGTTGTCGCCAATAAGCATTCTGCGACGGGTTGATGCGTGAGAAGAGGTCTGCAATGCCTTCTTTCTCCTTGGCCGTGCCGTGCCCCTTGTAGATGGACACGAGTTCGTCGCGCTTGTACTCGCTGAAGATTTGCGGCAGCATGCACATGGGCTTGTTTTCGCGGGCCTGCTTCAGGAGTTCCATGGCCTGTGTAACGCCCGCCCTGCCGCGTTCCACATTTTCGCTCATCACGTCGAGCCCGAGGCGGTAGTAGGCGTATTGCATTTTGCGGAAAGGCTCCATGCCACCGTCGAGCATGTCGTTGATGATGGCGTAGCGGTTTTTGCTGTCGTCGAAGGCTTTCCAACCCTTGCCTGGCAACGACTGAGCGCCAAGTGCAATGGTTTGCGCGTTCTGAAAGCACGACGTGCCGGCCAGCGGAGCCATGGTGTCCATGTCGATGCCGAGCATGAGGTAGACGTAGTAGGCCACGAGGGCGGTCAGGGCGTTGTCGATGACGTCGGTGCGGAACTCCAACTGGTCGAAAGCCTGGTAGGTGAAGTTGCAGTTGGCATCGGTAAATGCCCAAGTGGTTGAGGTGTAGTTGGAACCGTAGACGGGACGGTTGCACTGCACATTGAAGGTGGTTTCAAAAGCGTTGTCGGCCTGCGTGTATTTCTTTACCGTGATGCTGAAGGTACAGTTGATGCGCTCGTTGCGTTTGAACTGCAAGCTCGTCCACTGTCGTTCGTTGATGAACTCCGTCAGGGCCGTTTCAAGCGTTTCAAACACCTGCGTGTTCGTGCCCTCCACCTTTTGGTGATTGATGGATACCTTGGCGTTGAGTTCCTGTGCCTGGAGCGAGGCCGCCATACAGGGCGCTGCGGCACACAGTAGCGTGATGATACCTTTATATATTAAGGAAGGAGAGGACATAGGGCGTCGATGATGTCTTGGGCAACTTCAGTTTTCGATTTCAGCGGATAGGCTTGCTGGCGTCCGTCGGCATAGAGCAGCGTCACCTTGTTGGTGTCGCAGGCAAAGCCGGCACCTTCGTCGCGCAGTGAGTTGAGCACGATGAAGTCAAGGTTCTTGCGCTTCAGTTTGTCGGCAGCGTGCTGCAGTTCGTTGTCTGTTTCGAGCGCAAAGCCCACCATGCGCTGCCAGGGCTGCTTCAGTGCGCCAAGACTGGCGGCAATGTCGGGGGTGGGCACGAGTTCGAGCGTCATGCCCGCTTTGCCTTCGCGCTTGATTTTCTGCACGGCGGTGTGGGCGGGTGTGAAATCGGCCACAGCGGCGCAGAGTATAGCGGCATGGGCGGTGGCGAAGAGGCGGGTAGCGGCTTCGTGCATCTCGGCCGCACTGGTTACCCAAGTGGTGTGTATGGCGGGATGCTTGGGCTGCAGCGACACGGGGCCGCACACAAGTTGCACCTCAGCGCCGCGTGCTGCGCAGTCCTCGGCCAGAGCCAGACCCATTTTGCCCGACGAACAGTTGCCAATGTAGCGCACGGCATCGATGTGTTCGTGCGTGGGGCCGGCGGTGATAAGCACCCGCTTACCCGCAAGGTCCTGCAGGGTGGCCTCGTGTTCCTGATGGTGAAAGAAGCGGTCGACCACATCGAAAATGTATTCGGGCTCTTGCATGCGTCCCTTGCCGCACAAGTGGCTGGCCAGCTCACCGTCGGCTGCCTCAATGACTTGTACGCCACGCGACCGCAGCGTGTCGAGGTTGGCCGTGGTGGCAGGGTGACGATACATGTCGAGGTCCATGGCAGGTGCTACGAATACGGGCGCCTTCATCGACATGTAGGTAGTGAGCAGCATGTTGTCGGCAATGCCATGAGCCATCTTGCCCAACGTGCTTGCGGTGGCGGGGGCAATCACCATGGCGTCGGCCCACAGCCCGAGGTCGACGTGGCTGTGCCAGGTGCCATCGTTGGCGGCAAAGAACTCCGACACGACGGGCTTACCCGTGAGTGCCGACAGCGTGACGGGGGTGATGAACTCCTTGCCGGCAGGTGTAATGACCACCTGCACTTCGGCGCCCGCCTTGACGAAGAGGCGGATGAGCGAACAGGCCTTGTAGGCCGCAATGCTGCCGGTTATGCCCAGCACAATGTGTTTGTTCTTCATAAAATAGGTAAGTCTGTCAGTGGAAAGCCGTAGACTGCCGCAAAGGCATAGGGCGGGGGAGTGCTGTGGTGCACCTCCCCGCCCATACGTACCGCAACATCAGATGCCTGCGGCCAGTTTCAGACGCATAAAGGTCTGTTTGGTGTTTTGTGTAAAATCGGCTTGCATGACCCAGGCAAAATATCCAGGGTCGCGCCGCAACACTTCGGTTACGGCTTTGCCACGGTATTTGCCGAAGTTGATGGTTTCCACGCCCTGGTCGTTGTAAACGATGCGGCCCGCCAGGTCAACGTTGCGTGTGTGTCGCGAAAAGTCGGCCAGCCATGCCACGTTGTTTTGCAGTTCGCCTTCGTAGCGTGATAGTTGTGCTTCGAGCACTTCGATAGTGGCGCGGGTGTCGGCCTCGGCCGTGTGTGCTTCGGTCAGATCCTTTTGGCAGTAGAACTTGTAGGCAGCCGTGAGGTCGCGCTTCTCCATTTTGTGGAATATGCCCTGCACGTCGATTTGGCGGCAACGATGGATGTCGAAGTTGACACCGGCTCTTATGAACTCCTCCACAAGCAGGGGGATGTCGAAGTGGTTGGAGTTGTAACCCGCAAAGTCGCAGCCTTCAAACTCGTGCGCCAATTGGGCAGCCCGCTCTTTGAAGGTGGGCTTGTCGGCCACATCGGCGTTCGTAATGCCGTTCACAGCCGTGGCTTCATCTGATATGGGAATGGTGGGGTTGAAACGCTGCGTCACCACCTTTTCCTCTCCGTTGGGGAAAAGTTTGATGTAGCAGAGTTCAACAATGCGGTCGGTTACAATATTGAGCCCCGTGGCTTCAATATCGAAAAAGATGATGGGGCGGTTGAGTTGCAGTTTCATGTATGTAGTGGAGTGGGGTGATGCCTGCTCAGCGGTCAGAGCCATGCACTCAATCGTTGAAGACACTGGGCATGATGAGCATCAGCACCTGTTCGTCCTCCTTTTGCTCTTCCGGAACGATGGTGCCTGCGCGACTGTTGTCGATAGTCTGTATTTTCACCTCTTCGCTCTCGATGTTTTGCAAGAGTTCGAGAAGCGTATTGCCCTTGAAGGCTATGCGCATGGGCATGCCCTGATAATCGCACAATACGCTTTCTTCGGCCGATTTGTTGTAGTCCATGTCCTGCGTAGTGAGTTTGAGGCTGCCCTGTTCCACACAAAGGCGCACCACCACCGTAGCAGGCGTGGAGAATACTAACACGCGGCGCAGGGCGCTGATAATGGCCAAGCGGTTGACCGTAATGACATTGGGCGCAGAAGTGGGGATAATGGCTCGGTAGTTGGGATAATGGCCCTCAACCAGCGGGCAGGTCATGCTGTAATTGGCAGAATTGAAAGTGGCGCCGCGCGGGCGGAAACGCACCTGAACCACGCCGCTTTCTTTGGCCAAGAGGCTGCGCAGCAGACCGGCAGGGCGAGTGTTGAGAATGAAGCAACCCGTTTGGCTCACCCCGGGAGTGGGCAGTTTTGTGAGGGCCAGGTGACTGCCATTGCTGGCCACAATGCTGACAGCCTCCTCACGCAAATCAAAGCATACGGCGTTCAGTTGCGGACGCAGCACGTCGTTGGCCGCTGCTACAAGTCCACGCCCCAATGCCGCATAGAGTTGGTTAGCTTCTATTTGCAAGTCTACGTATTCGCTGTCATCCACCACCAGAACGGGATACTCCGTGGCATCCTGTGCCATCAGACGGTATTGCCCGTTCTGATAGACAATGGTCACTTCCAAATTTTCAGTATTGATGAAGACCTCAAGCGGCTGCTCAGGTATTTCCTTAATGGCATCCTGCAGGGTTTTTGCATTGATAGCGAAGGAGATGTCCTGGTCGCATTCCACCAATTCAAGGCTGGTGTGTAAAGTCGTATCATTGTCGGAGGCCGTAATGTGCATTTGCAGACCGCTGATGTCAAACTTGAAGCAGTCGCGAATGGGCATGTTGTTCTTTTGGGCAATCACGCGGCCTATGCCGTTAAGGTGGGTCGCTAAGAGCGCACTGGGTACTACGAATCTCATGGTTGTAGAATGTATGGAATTGTGGTTTGTTTGCCTGCAAATCAAGGCTCCATGGCTGAGGCTAAGCGTGTGGTGCCTATTTAAGTCCTTGCAAATGTACGAAAAAAATAGGGGCCATTTGTTTTTGCACCGAAAAATGCTCCACGGTATCATGATTTGCTATTCCCTGATAAGGATACAAATTTTACGCAGAGACTAAGATGTAACTTAAAGTAGATTGTCTAAAAGGACAAGTTAAACCATTCAAAAACAATGCTGTAACTACTATTTTTGAAAGGCGTTTTATATTTCATTAAACCAGATTCCTGTAACGAAGACGCAGAAGGTTCGTTGTACACGGCCGAGGACGACGTTGCCCACGGCCATGGACAACGTTGCCCACGGCCATGATTAACGTTGCACTCGGCCGTGTACAACGCTTAAAGCCGGTTTTTGTTACGGCTACACCTTGCATGAAAAAGCAATGGCGTAGATATTTTACCGATTATTTATAGGCGTGTGGCAGCGTGAAAGATAAAAATGGATTATATTCAAGCACCATTTTGTGTACACGCCGCCACACTCACCCGACATCTATTGCGAATAGGAATAGACTTTTTTACATAATACGCGGCTGCAGACTCCAGTACAGTAGGTTTTGCCGAGTTGCCAGAATAATAAGGGATATTAGATCAATTTTTAAGAGGTGTCTCTTTTGTTGAGGTACGCGAAAAAGAGAGAAAAAGGACGTATTTAACGCATGCTGGCGTCGTGCAATCCCTGCCGTTCAAAGGTTTCAAACATTAAACAAAGCAAAAAGAAGAATTGAAAGGAATGCTTACCAAAATGGCTTGCTAACGGCCTCTGGCCTGTGCTAAACCGATGTAAAGTACGGGCAAGGTTTTGTCAGTCAATAAAAAAGGCATACCTTTGCACCGCTTTTTTTAAGAATTTTATGACAACCGAACTCACAACTCCCCGTTATATTTTTGAAACAAGTTGGGAGGTTTGCAACAAAGTAGGCGGAATTTACACAGTTCTGTCCTCGAGAGCCAAGACCTTGCGAAAGGAACTGAAAGACCGGCTCGTATTTATTGGACCAGACTTGCAAAGCGCAGACGCCAACCTTGATTTTATCGAAGATGTGAAATTGTTGCCAGCATGGAAGCAGGCTGCTACGGCTGCCGGCATCCATTGTCGCATAGGACGCTGGCAAGTACCAGGCAAACCTGTAGCCATTCTTGTTGATTTCAAGCCATTTTTTGAAGAAAAGAACAAAATCTATGCAGAAGCATGGGAACTGTTTGGCGTAGACTCACTCCACGCTTATGGCGACTATGATGAAGCCTCTATGTTCTCGTATGCAGCCGGATGTCTGGCTGAAACGATATGCCGTGCATGCATTGACCTGAAAAAGGACAGTGTGGTGTATCAGGCTCACGAGTGGATGTCGGGTCTCGGCATGCTTTTCCTGAAGCATCGCCTACCCGAAGTGGCTACCATCTTCACTACGCATGCCACCAGCATCGGTCGATCCATAGCTGGAAACAACAAGCAACTTTATGCTTGGTTTGAAGGTTACGACGGCGACCAGATGGCATCCGAACTCCACATGGAAGCCAAGCACAGCATAGAAAAACAGAGTGCCCATCAGGCCGATTGCTTTACAACGGTAAGTAGTTTTACCAACCGCGAATGCAAGCAGCTGCTGGCCAAAGAGGCCGACGTGGTGCTTCCCAACGGATTCGAAAACGATTTCGTGCCCAAGGGTACACAGTTTGGTGCTACCCGTGGCGATGCCCGCGAGCGCATCCTATCGGTAGCTCGCGCACTGACAGGTTTTGACTTCCCCACCGACACGCTCATCGTGTCGACCAGTGGTCGTAATGATTACCGCTGCAAGGGTTTCGACGTGTTTATGGAAGCCATGGCGCAGCTGCGTGCTACACTGAACGAAGAGCAGGTAGGACCTGACAAGCAGGTGCTGGCCTTGATTGAGGTGCCTTGCTGGACGGTAGGGCCGCGCGCCGACCTGCAGGCTCGACTTCAGACCGACGCCTGCGATGGTACACCGTTGCCCCATCCTTATATTACGCATGCACTCCATAATTTGGACGAGGACCGCATTGTATGCCAGCTGCGCAGCTTAGGCCTTTATAATTATCACTCGGATAACGTGAAGGTAATACTCGTGCCTTGCTATCTGGAGGGCAACGATGGCATTTTCAATATGCCTTATTACCACCTGCTTGCAGCCAACGACTTGGCACTCTATCCCTCATACTACGAACCTTGGGGATATACGCCGCTTGAGAGTTGCGCTTTCCATACGCCCTGCGTCACAACCGACCTGAGCGGTTTCGGCCAGTGGGTGGAAGATGTGTTGGGGCATGATGCCACGATAACTGATGGCGTGCATGTGATACACCGCAATGACAACAACTACTTTGAGGTGGCTGATGCCATACGGAGCACCATCATGCAGTATATGCAACTTACCACAACGCAGCGCACAGCCGTGCGACGCAAGGCCACAGCTTTGGCCGACCGTGCCCAGTGGAAGCATTTCATTACGTACTATCATGAAGCCTATCGTGTAGCTATGGCACACAGCAAGGCCAAACTGAAATGCAAGAAGTAAAAAAGACATTCATCGAAACATTTCATTTCTAAAATAATTATGAACGTAAAAATCAGCAATTCAAATCAGCCTGTGTGGAAGGTGGTGAATGTGAAGAGCCACATTCCTGAGGCCTTGAAGAAGTTGGACGAACTTGCACACAATCTTTGGTGGTCGTGGAACACGGAGGCGCTTGACCTTTTCGAGAGCCTCGACAAGGACTTGTGGCGCAAGGTGCGCCGTAATCCCATAGACCTGCTCCGCAGCATGGATTACGACCGCCTGAAGGTGCTCTCAAAGGACGAGGCTCTGCTGGCGCGCATGAACAAGGTGTATGGCGACTTCCGCAAGTATATGGATGTGAAGCCCGATCCCAAACGTGCTTCTGTCGCATACTTCTGCATGGAGTACGGTCTGAGCCATGTTCTGAAAATCTACTCGGGTGGTCTCGGCATCCTCGCTGGTGACTACCTGAAGGAAGCTTCTGACAGCAATGTTGACATGATTGCCGTTGGTTTCCTCTATCGCTATGGTTACTTTACGCAGTCGCTGTCAATGGACGGCCAGCAGATTGCCAACTACGAACCGCAGGACTTTGAAAATCTCCCCATCGAGCGCGTACTGGATGAGCACGGCAACCAGTTGATTGTGGATGTGCCCTATCCCAACTTCATGGTACACGCTGCACTGTGGGTGGCCAACGTAGGTCGTATCAAGCTTTATCTGCTTGACACCGACAACGAACTCAACTCCGAGTACGACCGTCGCATCACGCACAGCCTTTATGGCGGTGACTGGGAAAACCGTATCAAGCAGGAGTACTTGCTCGGTATCGGTGGTATGCTCGCCCTCAAGAAGATGGGCATCACCAAGGAAATCTACCACTGCAACGAAGGTCACGCCGCACTCTGCAACGTGCAGCGCCTCGTGGACTACGTGGAGAGCGGTCTGAACTTCAACCAAGCTCTCGAACTTGTACGCGCTTCGTCGCTCTACACGGTGCACACGCCTGTGCCTGCTGGTCACGACTACTTCGACGAAGGCCTGTTCAACAAATATATGAACCAGTTCCCCGCTCGTCTCGGCATCTCTTGGGACGACTTCATGGGGCTGGGTCGTACGAACCCCGAAGACAAGGGTGAGAAGTTCTGTATGTCGACCTTCCTCTGCAAGACCTGCCAGGAGGTGAACGGCGTAAGTTGGCTGCACGGCCGCGTAAGCCAGCAGATGTTCAAGGGCATCTGGCCGGGTTACATGCCCGCTCCCGAACGTCTTGATCATGCAGAACGCACACACGATGAGTGGGCTGAAATCTACAACCCCCATCCCGAGGAAAGCCACGTGGGTTATGTAACCAACGGTGTACACTTCCCCACTTGGTGCGCCAAAGAGTGGCAGGCTGTATATGCCAAGTATCTCGGCAAGGATTACATCAAGGATCAGAGCAACGAAGCTGTGTGGGAGAACATTTACAGCGTGCCCGATGAAGTGATCTGGAACACCCGCGTGCAACTCAAGAATAAGCTCATCGACTACATCCGTGCCCGTTTCCGCGAGAACTGGCTTCGCAACCAAGGTGACCCCTCACTCGTGGTAAGCCTCCTCGACAAGATCAACCCCAATGCACTGCTCATAGGTTTTGCTCGTCGTTTCGCCACGTACAAGCGTGCACACCTTCTCTTCACCGACCTCGACCGTCTGGCCAAGATTGTCAACAACCCCGATTATCCTGTGCAGTTCCTCTTCGCCGGTAAGGCTCACCCCGCCGATGGCGCAGGCCAGGGACTTATCAAGAAGATTTACGACATCTCGCAGCGTCCTGAGTTCATGGGTAAGATTCTCTTCCTCGACAACTACGACATGCAGCTTGCACGTCGTCTCGTTTCGGGTGTCGACATCTGGATGAACACACCGACGCGTCCCCTCGAAGCATCGGGTACGTCTGGTGAAAAGGCTCTGATGAACGGTGTTGTAAACCTCAGTGTGCTCGATGGCTGGTGGTATGAGGGTTACCGCGAAGGTGCAGGTTGGGCTCTTACCGATCGCCGCACCTACCAGAACCAGGAACACCAGGACAAGCTCGACGCATCTACCATCTATAGCATGCTTGAGCAGGAGATTATCCCTCTCTACTATGCACGTAACCGCAAGGGATATTCCGAGAACTGGGTTCGCACCGTGAAGAACTCTATCGCCCGCATCGCTCCCAACTACACGATGAAGCGTCAATTGGACGATTACTACGACCGCTTCTACAACCCCGAGGCTGCACGCTTCAAGCACCTCTCGGCCGATGACAACAAGGTGGCCAAGAGCATTGCTGCTTGGAAGGAAAGCGTGGCCGAGCGTTGGGACAGCATCCGCGTGGTAAGCTCTGAGCGCAGCGACAACCTGCAGTCGGCAAGTTTGGTTAGCGGTAAGGAATTTACCGTACGCCACGTCATCGACGAACAGGGCTTAGACGATGCCATTGGCATTGACCTCGTGGTGATGAGCGGTACCGATGGTAATGAAAGCGTATGCGAAGTGATGCCTATGGAAGTGGTGAAGCGTGAAGGCAACCTTTACACCTTCGAACTTACGGCAAGCATCGACTTGGCTGGCTCTTATAAGGTGGCTTACCGCATGTATCCCAAGCATGCAGAGCTTCCCAGCCGTCAGGACTTCTGCTATGTACGCTGGTTCAGCTAATTCGTAAACTCCGATGCATATTCAAGGGAGATAAGGCCTTTTGGGGTCTTGTCTCCCTTTGTTTTAGGCTTGTACGCCAACATCTAAACGGAATAAATGCCTACCTTTGCACAGTTTAAGTATTCTATGTTGTTACAAAGACTACGTACCCTCTTCAGCCAAAGCGGTACACGCAGCAAGAAAATGGTGATTAATATTGCGGCCTCATTCATTGTAAAAGGATGGATGGGGCTGGTGCAGTTGCTACTTGTGCCGCTTACGTTAGCCTGTCTGAATGAGTACGAATACGGCATTTGGATGACCATCAGCGCCGTGTTGCTGTGGATAGACTCGTTTGACGTGGGACTGGGCAATGGCTTGCGCAACAAATTGGCTGAGTTTGTGGCCCGCGGCGATTGGGAGCAGGCCCGACAAGCGGTGAGCACCACCTTCATAGCCTTGTGCTGCCTTGTGCTGCCTTTGGCCATGTTGCTTTTGGTTGTTCTGCAGCACATCGACCTTTATGCGTTGCTCAACGTGGATGTCCAGCGCGTCCCTCATTTAAGTTTGGTCGTGCAAATGGCGGTAGGGCTGACGTGCCTGACGTTCGTGTTCAAGTTTATAGGTAATGTGTACCTAGGGCTTCAGTTGCCGGCCGTCAGCAATGCCTTGGTGGCAGCGGGCCACACGATGGCGCTGGCAGGTATGGCCTTGGCGCAATGGAGTGGGGGACTTAGCTTCCTCGGAGTCGGTGTGCTCTACACGGCTGCTCCTTTGGTCGTCTATCTCCTCGCCTTCCCTGTTACGTTCATGTGGCTCTATCCTCGGCTGATGCCCCGCATGCAAAGCGTGCGGAGAGGCATGCTGCAACAACTCTTCGGTATGGGTGTCAAGTTCTTTGTGTTGCAACTTGCGGGCATTGTGCTATTTGCCACGAGCAATCTTATTCTGTCGCGGCTGTGCGGCCCCGAGGCTGTTTCGCCCTACCAAGTGTCCTTCCGCTATTTCAGTATAGCCACGATGCTCTTTGGTATTGTCATAGCGCCGATATGGAGCGCCACGACCGACGCTTGCGTCCGTGGCGATTACCCTTGGATACGCAAATGTCTGCAGCGAGCCCGCATGCTGCTTGTCGGTCTGGCGGTGCTCATTGCCCTTATGGCTTTTGTGGCGCCCTACGTCTACCCTGTATGGACGCTTGGTAAGGTGGCTGTGAGTCCAGCCTTGACTGCGCTCATGGCCATTTACACGCTGGTCATCATGTACAGCCTACTCTATGCGCACATCATTTACGGTTTCGGTACATTAACAGTCGCGACAACCGTCACGGCGATTGAAGCCGTGCTGTTTGTGCCCGTAGCCATTGTCCTGACCAAAACCATGGGCGTGCACGGCATTGTGCTGGCCCTTATCCTCATGAATGTGCTCTGCGCCGTGACCAACCGCATACAGGTGCACCGCTTGCTTAATGGCACGGCAAAAGGCTGGTGGAAGCAATAATGCTGAAGCTGGCAGCCCACAAACCACCTGCTTCCTTATATAATTATTACGAAACGCATCTATCCAATAATTTATCACTGATGGAACAACAAGATAAGGACCCTCAAGTAAGGGTGTTAAAGAAAGAAATTCGCCTCGATGTGATTTTCTCTTCGTTATGGCAGCACTGGCGCACCTACCTTGTGCCGCTGGCCGTCACCTTTGTACTTTCGTCTGCACTCATTCTGTGTGTGCCGCGTTACTACGAGGTGGAGGTGATGCTGGCTCCTGAAAGCAGCGAGGGCGGTAGCAAATTGGGCGGAAGCCTCGGTGGTTTGGCCTCTATGGCTGGCATCAATTTAGGAAGCCTTTCCTCGTCCGATGCTATCATTCCCATGTTCTACCCCGACGTGATAAAAAGCACCGACTTCCTTGTGCCGCTGTTCAATGCCCACGTGCAAACCAAAGACGGCGCCTTCTCGGGCACGATGGCCGACTACCTCACTACGGGTGTCAGCGTGCCTTGGTGGGACAAGGCAAAGGGGGCGGTTAAAGAAATGTTCTCGCCGCAGCAGGACACACTTACGAAGTCGGCCAACGGCAGATTTATTGTCGACCCTTTCCGCTTGAACCGTGCGCAGTCCAACATGGCGAAGGCCATCAAGGGCAGCATTTCGTGTAATGTGGATAAGAAAACAGACATCATTACCTTGAAGGTGGTGATGCAGGACCCTCTCGTAGCAGCCATGTTTGCCGACTCTGTGAAGCAAGCGCTGCAAAACTTCATTACCGAATACCGCACCCAGAAAGCCAAGGACGAACTCGTGCATTACCGCCAGATGCGCGACAGTGCCCAGCAGCAGTACACCCGTGCCCAGCAGGCCTACTCGCAATTTGTGGACACGCACCAGGACCTCGTGCTGATGTCCTACAAGTCGCAGGAGGAAATGCTTGAAAACGAACTTCAGAATGCCTACACCCTTCTGACGCAGATGAAGCAGCAGTGCGTTCTGGCCGAAGGCAAGCTCACCGAGCGCACACCGGCCTTCACCACCATACAGAATGCCACCGTGCCTCTGCAACCTGCCGGTCCCAAGCGCACCATCTTCGTGTTGGCCATGCTGATGCTGTGCGTGCTCGTCACGAGTGGCGTGATTTTGGTGCGCGACCCGCATGTCAAACTCTGATGCGCCTCTCCAGCCCCTTACCCGTACCCTTGGAGCAAGCCATAACCTTCCTTGCGTGATTGTTATGGCGTAGCTCACACAACACCAACGTACACTTAGCATGCTATTCTTTGCAGTCTATCTAACCCTCTTCATTTTGCTCATAGCTGTGTCGCCGTTTGACCAACAAAAGGACAAAACGGTGAAGTATGGCTATGTGGGTATCGTAGCCATACTCTGTCTGATGGCTGCATGCCGCCCCGTAGGGTTAGACAAGGACTCGCAGACGTACGTGTATTATGTAGAACTGGGTACAGAGCGTGTCGAACCTTCCTTTCATTGGATTAGTTCGTTTGTTACGGCCACAGGTGCTGGTGTGCGCGGCCTCTTTGTCATCTACGCGCTGCTGTCCATCCCCCTCATGGCCTACGCTCTTACGCGCAACACATCTCTTTGGTATCTCACCCTGGCTTCGTGGATGAGCCACTACTTCATGGTGCAGAATCTGACGCAAATTCGCATCGCTGTGTCGGTGGCCATTTTCTTCCTGCTCATTCCTTATCTGCACGCCGGCCGCAAATGGCTCTTCGTGGGTGGCATCTGTTTGGCCAGCCTATTCCATTATTCTGCGCTGGTGCTTCTGCCGCTCGTTTTCTTCAAGTCGGCCACCTTGTCGCGGCGTGCACGCATCATGCTCTGCCTCATTCCAGTCATCGGCTTTGTGCTGGCTGCCAGCAGCAGCGCCTTGTTGGCTGCCATTCCCATTCCCGGCATACAGGAGAAGTTGGAGCTTTATGAAAAAATCAAGGACAACGGCGTAGTCGACACGGAGAGCGTGAACCTTTTGAGTGTGAAATACCTCGCCAAGCTGCTCGTCTACTACTTTGTGCTTTGGAAATACGACATCTTGCAGAAACGTACGCCCTACCTGGCGTTCTGGATGAAAGCCTATGCGTGCTCGCTGCTCTCCTATGCCGTGCTCTCGTTCATTCCCACCTTTGCCTTCCGCATATCCGAGGTGCTGGGTGTAGTCGAGGTGGCCATCATCCCCTTCCTTATATATACGGTGCGCCCTCAAGCCGTAGGTCGGGCGTTCGTGTCGGTCTACTGTCTGGCCCTCCTGCTGTATAACGTGTTTATCAACGAACTCTTCACCTTAAACCTGTCCTGACGGCGGTTGGCTCCGTGGGGGCGCCTGTTCTTTACGGTACGCGTCCCCCGAACGTCCACGTTCGCCATCAGTACCCACATAACAAACCCTATTCATGATCTCTGTTTGTATTGCCACATACAACGGCGCGCAGTTCGTGCGCCAGCAGTTAGAGTCCATCCTCCCGCAGTTAGCGCCCAGCGACGAAATCATCATCTCCGACGACGGCTCTACCGACGACACACTGCGCATCATCCGTTCGCTCGCCGACCCCCGCATCAAGGTGGTGCACCACCAAAGCACGGGGCACTCGGCCACCAACTTCGAGCATGCCCTGCAGCATGCCAAGGGCGACTACATTTTCCTCTCCGATCAGGACGACTGCTGGTGCCCCAATAAGGTTGAGGTCATGATGCGTTCGCTGCGTAGCCATGCCTGCGTGGTCAGCGACTGCTACATTGCCGACAAAGACCTGCACATCACCCACGAGTCCTTCTATGCCACCAGCGGCACGCATTTCACCAAGTGGCAGAACCTCCTGCTGCGCAATGGCTATTTGGGTTGTTGCATGGCCTTCCGTCGCGAAGTGTTGCAAAAGTCATTGCCCTTCCCCAAGCGTGCACCGATGCACGACATCTGGATTGGCAATATTGCCGCCATGTACTTCGACGTGGTCTTCATTCCCGAAAAACTCATCTATTACCGTCGGCACGGCCACAATGCCACGCCTACAGGTGGCGACAGCGTCACCAATGCTTGGCAGAAGTTTACTTATCGCTGGAACGTCATAGTCAGTCTCATCCGCCGGCGATAACCTCTCACACGCAAAGCACAATCAATGCACTTTATTCTACGCTATATCCTCTTGGCTCTCATAGGCCTCTACCCTTGTGCGTTCCAGGCACAAGGGTTCCTTTTCACGTGCAACGGTTTGCCTGCTGTACCCGACACCGCCTCTCGTACCCTCTACGTGCATCTGCCTGAGCATACTGACAGCAGTTTCCACGCCGTCCTCTCTTGGGAAATGCCCGATACGCCAACTGATGATGCCGAAGCCCTGTGGAACGACTCTCTCGTGCACAACGGCACCCCTGTGTATGTGCAGCAGTGGCGCAATGGCGCCACATTCGTGATGCAGGAGCACACATGGCAGGTAGCCTTCACCACGCTGCCCTTGGTGAGCGTGGCTTATCCACCCGATGGCCTGGCTGGGCTTTACGACAAGACCGAAGGCACATTCACCCTCATCGACAGTCGCCAGCGCACGGATGCTCAAAGTGTCTTTACAACTCCCTGCCAAGTCAAATATCGAGGAGGTACGGCACGCAGTTTTCCCAAAAAGAGTTACACCCTTAGCCTGCTCGATGAAGCTGGCGCCGAGCGAGATGCCACGGTGCTGGGCATACGTGCCGACGACAAGTGGGTGCTCGACGCCATGGCCATCGACTTTCTGCGTATGCGCAACCGTGTGGCCTTCGATGTGTGGAACGACATGTCGCCCCTGCGCGATGCTGACATGCTCCGCAACGGTTCCAAAGGTTATTACGTAGAGGTTATCATCAATGGTTGCTATAACGGCCTTTATTGCTTGAGCGATAAGGTAAACCGCAAGTTGCTTGGACTGAAAAAAACGCAAGTTGAGTCAGACAACACCGTCACCCTGCGCGGAGCACTCTATAAATGCATCAGCAATGGCACCAACACTTCGCGTAAGTACTTTCCCACAGACGACTCCCAGGATTACGCCTCCTCCGAACCCGAGGACATGACGTGGGTGCAGGGCACGAAATGGAAGGACTGGGAGCTTGCCTATCCTGATGACTATGCCGTGCACGAAGCCTGGCTACCCCTGCTCCGCACCATCCGTTTTGTGGAGGGCGTGACCGAGGACCCTGACAGCGTGGACCGCCATCTGGCCGACTACTTCTTTGTCGACAACATGGTCGATTACACCGTTTTCCTCTTCGCCCTCATGTGCAACGACAACATGATGCACAACGGCTACCTCTCGGTGAAAAACATGACCAAGGACGATGCGCGTATATGGATGACGCCGTGGGACCTCGACGCCTCGCTCGGCCGCGACGGTTTTGCCTCAGAGCATTTCACTGACCGTGCTTTCTCAGCCTTCATCCTGCTCGAAACGCGCCCTTTTCGCCAACTCTTCGACAAGCAGGACAGTGACTTCATGCAACGCTGCGCCGAACGCTGGTTTGCCTTGAAGGACAACCTCTTTTCCCCCGACAGCATCATGCAGCGCATACACCGCTATGCCTCCCTGCTGCACGACTCTGGCGCCTGGTCGCGTGAGTCTGCACTGTGGGACGGCAAAATTCAGGTGCCGGGTTTTCCCCTCGTACGATTGGGCGACGAACTGCAGAAGGAGATAGCGCGCGTGGAGGAATGGTATAGAGGCAACCACGGTTACGTTGACCGCATCTTCTGTAACGCCACGAGCATCCGCACCCCTACCTACCAACCGTTCACCAGTATCTACGATGTGCACGGCCGTGCCTATCCTGGCGACACCCGGTTCGAACAGTTGCCCCGCGGCATTTACATCATCGATGGCCTCAAATACGTGAAATAGCCCACGCCTCGCAAGCATTTACTGCTCCGCCGCGGTTTGAATTTTAACGCAAGCATTCAAACAGCGGCGGAGCCTTTTGTATTTATAAAATGGAGTGCTGGTTTTATGTGTAGCCAAGCCCTCGCACAGCGTTGTTTTTTCAATGCTTCCCCTTTGCTATCAGAGAGTTGTCAACCTTATACAGTCAAACAACTATACTCTCCCACGCTTCGTATTATTTTAAAGAAAATCGTGCAACCTTGGAAATTTTATGGTGAATAGTGTTAGGATAATGGTTGCCTTTTTCATCAACTTTTTCCTTTCCCTCTTCTAGCACACATAGCGCGTACCCCAATTCTCTATCAGCAAATGTCCCTGAATCGAAGCTAATATTCAAATCACGATCGAGAGAACTCCATCTGGAATAGTCAATCTCTTTCCCTTTATTGTCATAGCGGATATTTTCAAAAAACTTTAGAAAGAACACAGGGTACTTTTTAAGTTCCTCATACCTCGTCTTATTGATTTCAGCAGTTTGTGCCATGTTTATATCATCCCTCTTACTTTATGGTCATATAGTTCATTGAACCATACTCGCTTGAAAGCAACATTGGTAGCTTCTTCCGTAAGCTTATTATAGAGTTCCAGCTTCGTGTTGATGAAGTTAAGGAGTTCTGAGTCAACGTCCTCGTCAAACTTCGATCGCACATCATCACGAGCATTGTTAGGGTTGAAATAGCTCATCAACTCCTCATTACTTTCAACACGCTCCCTCATTCGCTGTAAATCCACCCGGTCTTCCTCCGTCAGTTCTACACCGTATGTGTCGTTAAGCACCTTTATAATGTTGCTCAACCAGTCGTAGTCATCTTCTGGAGCTGTGGTTGGCTGTCCGGCACCCATACCTTTCATGAAGGTGTCTCCACTCTCCAACGAAAGATTCTTCATACCCTGATACTTCACTTTGTAACTGTCAAGTTCACTCTCCTTCAGCACATCATAAGGCAGATTCTCCGAAACGTATGGCAGTTTCTTTGCCAACGAGAATGAGAACGCAGAGAGTTTTTCCAACTCTGCATCAGTGAATGTAATAATCTGACAGAGGAACGTGAAGAGTTTGTTAAAGGTCTTGCACAACTTACGGAATTTGTCGCAAGCATCTTTATCAAGCTGTTTAACTGCACGGTTACAAACCTTGTCAAGTACAATATTCACTTTGTCCTTGTCATCGTCTTCGAACCAGTATTTTGCAAACTCGTCAACTTCCTCTTGTGTATAGACATTAAATTCCGCCAGTTTGCTCTTTACATCGTACAAGGTGTTGGGGTCGGTTTCATCCTCTTCCATCATCTTGTTCTTGTTGTAATAGTCTTGGAATGCTTTCCTAATAGCATCAGGGTCGTTCACGAAATCAAGCACCATCGTTGTGTCCTTGCCTCGTTTGCAACGATTCAGGCGTGAAAGTGTCTGTACGGCATTGGCACCACCAAGCAGCTTGTCAACAAACATGGTCTGCAGCAATGGTTCATCGAAGCCTGTCTGAAACTTATTGGCAACAATCAAGATGCGATATTGTGGCATTTTCAATGCTTCAGGAATGGAAAGGTTTCCTTCCAGTCCATTCATTGATTTCTCTGTATATTCCTCGTTGGTCTCGCTGTCCTTGACCGTGCCGGAGAATGCCACCAGACAGCGGTATGGCAGACGCATTTCCTGCATGATGCTATCAAACTTCAATTTATAGCGGACAGCATGCAGACGTGAGCGAGTTACGAGCATAGCACGAGCCTTGCCTTCCAACTCATTCTGTGTCTGCGATGCAAAATGCTCAACCATGATGCGAGACTTCTTCTCAATTGCAGCATCCTGCAAGTCCACATATGAGGTCAACAGACGGACAGTCTTCTTCTTGTCGTATTCCTTGTCTGCAAATTCTTTCTTGCGTACTAACTTATAGTAGCGAGAGAACGACATGTAGCCTTTCAGTACGTCCAGAATAAAGCCCTCCTTGATGGCTTCTTCCATGGTATAACAGTCGAATGGGTCTTTTGATCCATACTTTTTTTCACAGAAAAGCTCTATGGTTTTGCCCTTTGGTGTTGCAGTGAACGCAAAGAATGACACATTCTGCTTGTCACCCTTCCGTTTCATCTCTGCCTCTATCTTCTCGTTGAGAGTCATTTCCTCGTCATTCTCTCTTTCGTTATCGCCATCAAATTTCTCTGCTTCGGCAAGAGAGAGGACTTTGCGCATTTGCCTGGCATTTTCTCCGCTTTGAGAAGAGTGTGCCTCGTCAATGATGACGGCATATTTCCTGTCAGGATATGGAGCTATGGCATCCGAAATGAAAGGAAATTTCTGTATGGTAGTAATAATGATACGACGACGTTTCTCAATGGCATCCTGCAAATCCTTACTGGTGTGACCGTCGGCATCGGGTGCGTCACTAATAGTCCACACCTCACCATCTACCTTGGCGAATTGCTTCACATTACGCTTCATCTGCTCATTGAGTACACGACGGTCAGTGACGACCAACACACAATCAAAGAGTGCGCGGTCGTCAGCAGCGTGCTGGTAGAGGTTGCTCAACCTGAATGCCAGCCATGTGATGGTGTTCGATTTTCCGGAACCAGCCGAATGTTGTATGAGGTAGCGGTGTCCTGCTCCTCGCTCTGTCACGTTTTTCACCAGTTTATGGACGGCTCTTCGTTGGTGATAGCGTGGAAAAATGAGAGCTTCGCTCACCTTTTCATCAAACTTCCGTTTCTTATCGTCATAGTAACGTTCCTTTTCGACTTGCACAGTAATAAAGTTTTGGAGCAAGTCCATCAGATTATCGCGACGTAGAACATCCTCCCAAATATAGTAAGTGGCGTAACCCAACTTAGCTTGCTTGCGTTTTTTCAGTTCCTCCGGGTCATCTGTGCGATTCTCAAAACATTGGTTGAATGGGAAGAAGCGTGTATCGTCGCCAGTCAAACGTGTTGTCATGAACGCCTGTTCAGAGCCTACAGCAAAATGAACCAGACAACGTTTGAATTGAAGCAGAGTTCCATCCTTGGCTGGGCGGTCTGTCATATACTGCTTGATGGCATTATGATGAGTCTGGTTGGAGAGCGTATTTTTTAACTCAACCGTCACGATTGGGAAACCATTGAGGAAGATGGCGAGGTCAATACGCCACATTTTATCATCACTGAACACCAATTCCTGCGTGATTGCTAACCGATTGGCACGATAAAGCACATCGTGTTCAGGTGTCTTGTTGTTGGATGGTTTGAAGTATGCCAGACTGAACTTCATGCCACGTCCACAGTCAATAGTTTCTTTGTCACGCAGCAGTGTGAGTGTACCTTGTGGTGTATTCATACCATTGAGCACATGCTCTTTGGTAGCTTTCTTCAGGGCTGCTGCCATTTCAGACTTGATGCGAGTGAGGATGTCTCTCTGCATAACCGTTTCATCACCCTCATATTTCTCGGTAAGCCACTTGCGGTAGTTATCGCCCTGTGATGCTTTGAGGAAGGCAAACAGTTCTGACGGAATAAGACAAGAATCCTTATCATACTCCGTAGGACTGACCTCATGGTATTCCATCTGGTCGGTCACGTTGCCACTTGCATCCACAATAGGTTGTGAACACAGAAATTCAACAATGCGTTTTTGCATATACCTCTCGTCTGGAGTTCCTGGCATATCTTTATTAATTTAAACGTTTTCTTCTTTGGGCTTCCACTCACGCAAATCAATCTTGCCTGTCACAGCTTCCGTGATAAGGGATGACTTATAGGATTTGAGCTCGACGATTTGAACAGTTATTTGGTCGATAGTTTCGTCAATCATTGAGGTTTTATCATCTAAATAGTTTGCAATCATGATTTGCTCATTAAGCGATGGCATTGGAGTCACAACATCAAGAACTTTTGTTCCAGTTATAAGAGGCTGTGCGTTGCTACTATTTAATGTATTCAAATCGTAAGCTGTTAGATAATAATAGAGATATTCATAAGTAACGTCTCTTTTAATATTAAGAATAAGAGCATTATCTGTAACCCACTTCTTTGTCTTAATTAAATGCACATTGCCACACAAAGCACCTACCCTTCCAATTATTATGGCTGGGGATTCTGTATTATAC
>SFEP01000018.1 GCA_004557185.1 Bacteroidales bacterium | reverse complement strand
TGCGGCGGGCGTGTAGGTGCCGTTCACCCAGTCGCGGAACCAGGCCAGTTGCGCCGCGTTGGCTATCTGGTAGGGATTGGCTGACGTGCCATCGCCTGCTGCGGGCTGCTCGGTCGTCACGCTTTGTGCCCACACGGAGGCGGGCAGCATCATGGCTGCTACGAACAGGAATGCCGCGAGCAGCCCACTTGTGAAGTGTTGATTTCTTTTCATTCTATTGTGTTTTATGAAAGAGAATAAATCATTGGTTGGTCATAAAACACCAAAGTCCTCCGCTCATGCTCGGGGCATCAACTGAAGACTTAACGGTGTGGTTCCCAAAACGTGTGGTACGTGCGCAGCGGCCGACCAGGCGTGCTCTTTTACCCTTCACGGTGCTGGCAGGGAGTGGCTGTGTGCGGGGCGCACAAGGGCCGGGCAGCGTAAGCGTGGCGCATGTGGTTTGCTAAATGATAGAGAAGGGTGAAAAAGATGCTGCAAAGGTAAATAAAAAAGTGAGCGACGCTGCAACGGTCTGGCATTTAAATGTACTGGCGGTGCGTGCGTGTCGGCACACTGCGGTGGCTGGCATGAGGCGCAGGCCAGGTAGCCGGCTGCCATCAGTGGGCTGCGGGAGCCAGCCCAATACACCCCAGTGCACCGCCAAGGCACGTAGGCAGCCCGCCATTGTTTTCAAGAAAATTGCAGCCGCCGCGCACCAAAAATAGATGCCGTGGAAGAAAGCTTCCACGGCGGGGGAACTTTCTTCCACGGCGGGGTCTTTTTTTCCCACGGCGGCCCGCGCGGCGGGGCTGGCGATAGGTGAAAGGGGATGCTACGTAAAAAAGTTTACGTACGACGTGATTTTTTTTACGTACGACGTGATATTTTTTACGTAGCATCTGTTTCCGGCTTCCCTTAGGCCCGTGGGGCTGAGGGGGGAGGCGTGGGGGCGGGCCTGCGCGTGATGCGTGCGAGGTAGTCGTAGTGTTCGCCTTGGGCTATCACCTGCGCCTCGTATCCGTGGAGGGCGGCCTGCCTGCGCAGCGTGTCGGCATCAATGTAGAGCCAATGGAAGGGGTGGCCAAGGGTGTCGGCGTATTGCATGGTGTAGTGCATTTCGCCGTAGTAGTCCACGTCGTCGGGCAGGAGGAGGGTGCCGTCGTCGTCCTCGTAGAGGTAACGCAGGTCGGAGGAGTCGCACAGCACTTGCCCGCCGGGGGCGAGCACCCTGTCGAGCTGAGCGAAGAAGGCGGGCATGCGGTTGAGTTTGCCCACCAGGCCGATGCCGTTCATGAGCATGAGCAGGGTGTCGAAGGGCTCGGTGAGGGTGAAGAAGTCGTGGCACACTGCCCGCCTCACGCCGCGCTCCTGCATGGTTTGCACGGCGAGGGGGGAGATGTCGATGGCCGTGACGTGGAGTCCCTGCTCCTGCAGGTAAAGGGTGTGGCAACCTGCTCCTGCGCCCACGTCGGCCACGCGTCCGCTGGCCAGCTGTAGCGCACGGCGTTCGAGCGGAGGCATCTGGCCGAAGGTGCGAAACAGGGTGGGCAGGGGTATTTCATCCTCCTCGAACATGGGTGAGAACACCCGCAGCGCACCCTTGGCGCGGTGGTGGTGATAGTCGGCAATGGCCTGGCCCATGGGGTCGTGGTGGGGTGACATATCTATCATGATAAGGCGTGTGAACGGTGGGGGGCTGTGCCTCGGGGCAGGTGGTGGGGTAGGTTAGATGATAGCGTAGGGTGTGTGGTGGCTCCGGCGTGGTGAGGCCTCAAGGGAGTATGTATTCGCTCCAGTCGGTGAGGCGCATGTCGCCCTTGCGGCGGTAGGTGTCGTGCATGGCGAAGGCGGCGGGGAGGATGTGGTGGGTGTGGCCGCCGTAGCCCTGGGCAATGCGGAGGTATTCGCGCAGGAGGGGTCGGTAGTCGGGGTGTGCAATGGCGATGAGGGCTTCGGCCTTTTCGGATGCGCACTTGTTGCGCAGGTCGGCCACGCCATACTCGGTGACGATGGCGTCGACGTAGTGCTCGGTGTGGTCGACGTGTGAGCAGAAGGGCACGATGCTGCTGATGCGGCCGTCCTTGGCTGTGGAGCCGCAGGTGAAGGTGGCGAGCATGGAGTTGCAGGTGAAGTCGCAGGAGCCGCCCACACCGTTCATCATGCGTGTGCCACTCACCTTGGTGGAGTTGACGTGGCCGTAGATGTCGACTTCGATGGCTGTGTTGAGGGAGCACACGCCGAGGCGGGCAATGATTTCGGGGCAGTTGGAGATTTCGCTGGGTCGCAGCAGCAGGCGTCCGCGGTAGAGGTTCATGTCGTGGTAAAGTTCCTGCAAATGCTGGGGCGAAAGGGTGAGGGCTCCGGTGGAGGCTGCCACCACGCGTCCCTCCTTGATGAGGCGCATGGGCTCCTCTTGCAGCACTTCGGTGTAGATGTAGAAGTTGGGCACCTCGGTCGAGGATCCGAGTGCTCCTATCACGGCGTTGGCTCCGCTGCCCACGCCGCTCTGCAGAATGAGTTTGTTGCGGAAGATGTAGCCCTTCTTCATGTTCCAGAGCAGGAAGTCGGCCATGTGCTGGCCTATGGCTTCGGTGACGGGTGTGGCGTCGTTCATGACACGTGCTTCGTCGGGGAGGTGGGTGCTGACGATGCCCCGCACGTGTGAGGGTTGCACTTCGATGTAGGGCAGGCCGATGATTTCGATGGGCTGGGTGATGCGTATGGGAGCGCGGAACCAGGGGTCCTCGATTTCGTAGATGTCGTGCATGCCGATGAGGCGCGTGGAGTGCCAGGTGTTGAGTTCGATGAAGACGCCCTTGGTGGCGAGCCTGCAAATGGTGGGGGCAATGCCGATGCCTGCGGTGAGGTAGATGCGCAGCTTTCCCTGCACCTCCTGCACGTCGCAAGCCTCGATGATGCCGTAGGCCACCTGCCCTGTGAGTCCTTGGCGTAGGTGGGAGGCGTTGTCGGAGAGGTTGAGGTCGGTGTATTTCACACGGCCCTCGTTGTAGGCCTTGCGCATGGAGGCGTTGACACTGAATGGCAAGCGTCGCTCCACGGCATCGGCCTCGGAGAGTTGGCCGTCGCAACTGGCACCGATGCTGGCTCCCGTTACGATGCTCACCTTGAAGGGTCGTCCGGCCTCGTGCTCGCTGCGTGCCTTGGCGGCCAGTGCGGGGGGTATGACCTTGGGCGAGCCGGCAGGCCCGAAGCCTCCCACGGCAATGAGGTCGCCGTGCGAAATCATGGCGGCTGCTTCGGCAGCTGTCAGTTGGGGTATCGTCATGTAGTGAGGGTGTGTTGGTTTTGGGTTGAAAGCGTGTGTGCTGCCCCTGAGGGCCGCATGGCAGCGGCGCGTGGGGCTGCTGCATAGATGCTGCAAAGGTAACACGATTTGCATCAATGTGCCACGTTGCGCGGCATTTTGTGCACCAAAAGGCAGGTGATGGCCCCGTCAGACCGCTCTCGCGGCAGGCTGCGGCGCCCCCTGTGGCAGGATGGGGTGCACGGCGGGGGCTGCGCCGGGCGTGGCGAGCACATGGGCGAGGCGGTGCCTGCTGGAGTTGGTATGCAAGAAACGAGATGTATTATAATAAAAACTGCATAAAGACAATATTTCTTAATATCTTTTTGGCTTCGTGCTTTGTTTTTTACAATTTTGCCAAAAATCAACCAATTCAACCGTAGACAACAGCGGCGGCAGGACTTGGCCATGACTGGCACGGAGGCCGCCGTATTCATTTTAACCCCAAGAAAACATGAAGCATTCTCTACGCTACGCCCTCGTGGCTTGCTGCCTGTGGCTGTGCACCAGCCTCATGGCACAGAGCACGCTGCACCTGGGCTACTGCTCAGACCAGATTTCGGCCGACAATGAAACAGTGATGCTGAGCGACCTATATGACGTGCGTTTCAGAGCCGCCATCATCATTCCCGCCGCCCGCCTGAAAGCCCTGGTGGGCGCCAAGGTGACGAAAATCAGGGTGGGCGCGCCGGCTGGCATGAAGAACTGGTATGTGACGCTGCGCACCGACCTTGCCGCACCGGCCGTGACGAAGAGCGTGGACCTGCCCCTGACCGTGGAGGGGTGGAACGAAGCCACACTCGTAGAGCCTTACGCCATTACGGGCGAAACGGACCTCGTGGTGTACTACGCGGGCACGCTGCCGGCAGGGCAGGGCCTTGTGTTGGGCGACCGCACCAACCCGAACGGCTTCTTCATCAACTACGACAACGAGTGGGAGAACGTGGCCTCGTATGGCTACAACGCGCTGTGCCTGCAAGCCGTGGTGGAGGCCGACGCCGACGTGCCGGGCAACGACCTGGCCGTGGAGGGCGTGACCTTCGACAAACCTTTTACGCAGATAGGCGGCGAGGCTACGGCTCAGGTGCGCATAGCCAACTACGGCACGGCGGCCGCAGCGGTGCCCACGCTGCACTATGCCGTGCAGGGCGGCGAAACGCACCAGGTGAGCGTGACGGGGGAAATAGGCGTGAACGACTTTAAGGACGTGACGGTGAACGTGCCCACTGAGGGCTGCGCCGAGGGCTACCACGAGGTGCGCTTCTGGATAGAGCATGAGGATGCCGTGGCGGAGAACAACACGCTGGAGGCACTCGTGGGCTGCTACAAGGACGCCTACAAGCGCCGTGTGCTCGTGGAGCATTTCACCACGCTGGCTTGCGTGAACTGCCCCTACGGCGACGCTACGCTCAGTGCGGTGGTGGCGAACCGCGACGACTATGTGTGGGTGGCGCACCACATTGGCTACATGGAGGACGAACTGACCAACCCACGCTCGTATGACATCGGCGCCATCGTGGGGGTGAACGCCGCACCGATGGCCGCCTTCGACCGCACGATGCTACCCTTCAGCGACAACAAGACGACGCCGGCGGGCAGCATTGGCTACTCCAGTGCCGCGGCTGGCAAGGCTGCCATCGGACCGTCGTTTGACTACTGTGCCAACACGCCGGCCTTTGTGAGCGTGAACATCAGCGCGAACTACGACGCCGCTACCCGCACGCTCTCGGCCACGGTGCAGGGCGAACGGAACGCTATGCTGAACCTGCTCTACCCAGAGGCGAACCTCACCGTGCTTTTGGCGGAGGACAACGTGCACACCGAGGGACGGCAAACGGGCAGCGGATCGCAAATTCACAACCACGTGTTCCGCCAGTTCCTCACCTCCTCGCTCGGCGACGCCATCGACTGGCAGGACAACGCTTACAGCTATACCTGCACGACGGACATTCCCGACTCATGGAACGTGGAGAACCTGCGCGTGGTGGCCTGTGTGAACCGACCCTACCAAAACAACGACTGCACGCAGTTGCAGGTGCTCAACGCCAACGACCTGCGCCTGCAAACGGTGAGCGCCGTGCACGGCATTGAGGCCGCCGAGGCACCCGTGCAGCGCACTTGCTACAACCTGCAGGGCCAGCGCATCAGTGAGCCCACCAAGGGCATTTACATCGAAAAGGTGGTGACGCCCTCGGGCATACGCTGCCTGAAGAGGGTGCGCTGAGCGGGGGAGGTGCATTTCACGCCCCCTCAAGGCTTGAAGAACTGATGACAATTATTGTTTTACTAACACATCGTATTTATGAAGAAAACTTTACTCACAATGGCTTGCCTGCTGCTCGGCGGCATGATGGTCTGGGCACAGAAGGCGGCTCCCGCAGTGGGCTGCATGTACGAAGGTGTGCCCTTCAACAACGCCTCGGCTAACGGCAAGTGGCTCGTGTCGAACGTGCAGTCGGCGGTCTACATCTTCGACGTGGACGGCGACAAGGTTTATGAATTTATGGACGAGAACTACGTGGATGCTTACTTCGCCGGCTACGGCCGCAGCGTGACGAACGACGGCATGGTGGTGGGCATGATGCAAAAACTGGTGGACCCCGAGACCTATACGTCGGAGACGAACGCTGCCTACTTCAAGAACGGCGAATGGGTTGTCCTGCCGCAAATGTCGGGCGTAAAAGCCGGCATGAACGCCGCCCATGCCTGCACTCCTGACGGCCGCGTCATTTGCGGTGCGCTGGCTCCCGACGGCGTAAACCTTGGCTCCACGGGCCAGGCACTGCTCTTCCCCGTGGTGTGGACGCTGGGCGCCGACAACCAGTATGTGTGCGAGAAACTGCCGTGCCCCGAAAAGGACTTTACAGGCCGCTTCCCGCAATACATCACCGCGATGGACATCAGCGACGACGGTAACACCATCGTGGGCCAAATCAGAGACTACTCGGGCTTCTACATCGTGCCCATTCTCTATACCCGCAACAGTGAGGGCCAATGGAGCTACCAAGTGGTGGCCGGCGACGTGGTGTATGACGCCGAGAAGTTCAAGAACTTGCCCGAATGGAAGGAATCGCCCGACTATCCTGAGCAGAGCGACTACATCACCGAAGAGGAACAGGCCGCCTACGATGCTGCCGAGAAAGCATACTGGGAATTGTATCAACGCTGCCAAGACGGCGACGCTGACTGGGCTGAACTGGGCGAATATCCCAACATGGAGAACTTCATGAGCGATGCAGAGCGCCAGGCCTACCAGGCTGCCGTAAGCCAGTACTACGCTGACCTCGCCACATGGGAACCCATCAAACAAGCATACGATGCCGCCCTCGACGAAGGCACTACGGGCAAAAGCTGTTTGTTTAACTCCATCCACCTCTCGCCCGACGGCCGCTACATCTTGGCCGACTTCAGCGAGCCGGACCCTAACGCCGACCCCTTCTCCTGGGTCCCCTCAGCCCTCTACTCGAACTACGTGGTGGACGTCAGCAAGGACGACAAGGCCATGTACGTAACCAAGACCAACATGGTGTCGACGGGCATCCAGAACAACGGCAACTACATCGTGGCCGGCCCTGCGAGCGACATGGCACGTTCGAGCTACGTGGCTACGGCAGGCTCTGAAAAGGTGACGCCCATCATCGACTGGTGCCGCGCACAGCAGAAGACCGCTGCCGCCAACTTCATGGACGAGAACCTGCACTTCGAAGTGACGAACTTCACCTACGACCCCGAAACGGGCATGGAGACGGAAGAGGTGGTGGGCGACAGCCTCATCACGGGTACGGCCCTGTTCACCGCCGACGGCGAGCACATCGTGTCGTGGTTCTCCAACCCCACGACGTATCAGTATGTGTCGTACACCATCGACCTCTCCGACGAAGCCCAGAGCGGCATTCGCGGCGTAGAGGTGGCCGAGGGCGAAGCGCAAGTGCTGCGCCGCGAATACTTCAACCTGCAGGGCCAGCGCATCGCCGCTCCCACGAAGGGAGTTTATCTTGAGAAGGTGACCACGAACAAAGGATCCTTCACAAGGAAACATCTGAGGTAAGCCTCGGCGTGCTGACATCGTACGCTTCAAACATCATCGAGAGTCCGGCTTCTGCATTTCGCTAGGCCGGACTCCTTTTTTATGGGTGAGAAAAGAGGGGCGGCGGGAGAAAAGGCATGGGCGCTCTCCGAGAAAGTTGCCACGCTCTTCGAGAAAGCAGCCGCGCTCTCCGAGAAAGCTGCCGCGCACAGCCAATTTTTCATCATTCCCACCCCATTATTCATTACTCCAAGCCCGCCGCTCTTTGTTTTTACCTAACTTTGCACACAAAACCCCTGAAACGCACCGAAAGCCGCGCTGCGCAACGGGCCTCACATCCTTTACACCATGAACCAAGTGAAAGACAGTTGGAAAGAAAAGGGATACGTAGACGAACCTATCCCCGAGGGTATCGACCTCAAGGCCGAAATACGGCGCATGTGCCGTGAAAAGAACGCCATCATCCTGGCACATTACTACACCGACGGCGTGCTGCAGGACCTGGCCGACTTTGTGGGCGACAGCTTGGCACTGGCCCAGCAGGCGGCCCGCACCGACGCCAGCATCATCGTGATGTGCGGCGTGCACTTCATGGGTGAAACCAACAAGGTGCTCTGCCCCGACAAAACGGTGCTCGTGCCCGACCTCAACGCCACCTGCTCGCTGGCCGAGAGCTGTCCGGCCGAAGCGTTCAAGGCTTTCGTCGAGGCGCACCCCGACCACGAGGTCATCTCGTACGTCAACACTTCGGCCGCCGTCAAGGCACTCACCGACGTGGTGGTGACGTCGACTAACGCCAAGCGCATTGTCGACTCCTTCCCGCAGGATGCCAAACTCATCTTCGGCCCCGACCGCAATCTGGGCTCCTACATCAACTCCGTGACGGGAAGGCAAATGCTCCTCTGGGACGGCGCTTGCCACGTGCACGAACGTTTCAGCGTAGAGAAGCTCGTGGCCCTTATGAAGGAGCATCCCGGCGCCAAGGTGCTGGCCCACCCCGAGTGCAAGGGCGCCGTGGTGAAACTGGCCGACGTGGTAGCCTCCACCGCCGGTTTGCTGCACTACGCCCAGCAGGCTGAGGCCGACACCTTCCTGGTGGTTACGGAGAGCGGCATCCTGCACGAAATGCAGAAAACGTGCCCCGACAAAACCTTCATTCCCGTGCCGCCCGACGACAGCACCTGCGGCTGCAACGAGTGCCAGTTCATGCGTCTCTGCACGCTTGAAAAGGTCTACAACACGCTGCGCTACGAATGGCCCGCCATCGAGGTGCCTGCCGACGTGGCCGCCCGCGCCATCCGTCCCATTGAGCGCATGCTCGCCCTGAGCTGAACCGGCACGCAGCAGGCCGCCCGGTTTTTTATGTTTGAAAATCGGCACGGCGGCAGTGCTGCATGGCACGGCAAAAGCGCACGACTGCACGGCAAAGTGCTTGGTGGTGCGGCAAAGGCATTACGCTTCTTCAAAGAGGCGTGGGCCTCGCTTGCCCAGGCATTTCCCCGTTGGCAGATGCGTTCCTCCCCCCACAAGGTGCGTCCCTCCTTATTATTATAAAAGGGGAGCCGCCCCGTTCATTCCCCAACACGTAATTCTCATGCACACCACCGTCACGGAGCGTGTTGCAGCGCTGCGCCGCTACATGGCCGGTGCCGCCACGCCACAGGCAGCAGCACCCTTTGCCTATTTCATTCCTACCGCCGACCCTCACAACGACGAGTACATCCCGCCCCGCTGGATGTGCCGCGAATGGCTCACGGGCTTCACGGGTTCGGCCGGCACCGCCGTGGTCACCCCCACGGCCGCCGCGCTTTGGACCGACTCGCGCTATTGGCTGCAAGCCGAGGCGGAGCTGGCGGGCACGCCCTTCGTGCTGATGCGCGACGGACAGCCCGGCACCCCCTCGCCCGAGGCGTGGATAGCCGCCCAGGCCGCCGCCGCGGGTTGTGCCGCCACCGTGGCCTGCCCCGCCGACATGCTCACCCTGCAGCAGTGCGACGCCTTCGCTGCGGCCGGCGTGCAGGTGCTCTGCCACGTGCCCGACGCCTTCAACGCCATCTGGCCTGCCCGCCCCGCGCTGCCCGCCGCCCCCATCACCTGCCATGCGGCACAGTGGGCAGGCGAAGGGGCTGCCGTCAAACTGGCCCGCGCCGCCGAAGCCCTGCGCCCCCACTTGCAGGGCAGCGACTACGTGTTCACCGACCTCAGCGACGTGGCCTGGCTGCTCAACCTGCGTGGCGGCGACATTGCCTATAACCCCCTCTTCACGGCCTACCTCACCCTCACGGCTGAGAGCGGCCAGTTCACCCTCTTCACGCACCTTGCCACCCTCACGCCCGCCGCCCTCGCCGCCTTGCAGCAAGCCGGTGTGGCGCTGAAGCCCTATGCCGAGGCCGCAGCCTGGTGCAGTGCGCGCCGCATGGCTGCCGACCCCTCGTGCACCCTGCACCTCTGTGGCAGCGAGGTGCAGCGTGTGGCCTCGCCCGTGCCGGCCATGCGAGCCGTGAAGCATGCGGCCGAGCAGGAGGGCTTCCGTCAGGCCATGGTGCGCGACGGTGTGGCCATGGTGCGCTTTCTGCGTCAGCTCGACGAGCGCATGGCGGCCCACGAGCCGGCCGACGAAATCTGGGTCGACGAAACCCTCACCGCCCTGCGCGCCCAGCAGGAGGGTTACGCCCAGTTGAGTTTCCCCACCATAGCGGGTTATGCCGCCCACGGCGCCGTGGTGCACTACGAGGCCACGCCCGCCACCGCCGTGCCGCTTGAGCCCCGCGGCCTGCTGCTTATCGACAGCGGCGCGCACTACGACTGCGGCACCACCGACATCACGCGCACCGTGGCCCTCGGCCCGCTCACCGCCGAGGAGCGCCGCGTCTACACCCTCGTGCTCAAGGGCCACCTGGCTCTGGCGCGCCAGCATTTCCCGCAGGGCACCACAGGTCTGGCCCTCGACCTCGCCGCCCGTAGCGCCATGTGGAACGAAGGCTACGACTTCGGTCACGGCACGGGCCACGGTGTGGGAGCCTGCATGTGTGTTCACGAAGGGCCTCACCAGATACGCAAGGACCTCCGTGCCTGCACGCTGCAGCCCTTTGCCCCCGGCATGCTCGTCACCGACGAGCCCGGCATCTACGTGGCCGGCCGCTTCGGCGTGCGCATTGAGAATGTGCTCCTCTGCGTAGCTGACCGCACCACCGACTTCGGCACCTTCCTCCGCTTCGACACCCTCACCCTCTGCCCCTACGACCTGCGGGCCGTGGAGCGCGACCTCCTCAGTGCCGACGACGTGCGCCACATCAACGCCTACCACCAGCGGGTACGCCTCACCCTCACCCCGCACCTGAGCGACCCCGCCGACCGCGCCTGGCTGGCACAGGCCACCGCCCCCCTGGCCTGAGTCAGCAGCCTCGGTACCCATCCCCATTTCATCCACTTCTTTATTTTTATAAATGGAAACAACACGACAGCAAAAAATAGCCCGTCTCATACAGAAGGAACTTAGTGACATCTTCCAGCGGCAAACGCAGGCCACCCATGGCGTGCTGGTCTCAGTCAGTGCCGTGCGCATCAGTCCCGACCTGAGCATTGCCCGCGGCTACCTCAGCATCTTCCCCTCGGAGCGTGCCCAGGAAATTCTGGATAACGTCAACGCCAACGCCCGTCAGATTCGCTACGAACTGGGCACCCGTGTGCGCCACCAGCTGCGCATCATACCCGAACTCAAGTTCTTCATCGACGATTCCCTCGACTACCTGGAACACATCGACAGCCTCCTACGCGAATGAACGCCCCCCAACCGCAGTCAGCAGCCTCGCCACGCCCCATCACCCCGCTCGGCCCTCCCGTCAGGCGGGGCAGGAGTGTGCCGCTCTTCATGGCCCTGCGCTATCTCTTCTCGCGCAAACGGGTGGGAGCCATCAACATCATCTCGGGCATCTCGGTGGCCGGCGTAGCCTTCGGCACAGCGGCGTTGCTCTGCACGCTCTCGGTGTTCAACGGCTTCCGCGATCTCATCGGCTCGCTCTACACCACCTTCGACCCCCAGATTGAAGTGGTGCCCGCCACGGGCAAGTTTGCCGCCGCCACCGACAGCACCCTGCTCCGCATGGCCTCGCACCCCCAGGTGCAGGCTGCCAGCGCCACGCTTCAAGACAACGCCCTCATCCTCTTCCGCGGCCGTCCCACCGTCATTCTCATCAAGGGCGTCGACGACCATTACGACCGCGTCACGGGCATCCGCAGCATCCTCTACGGCAAGGGCGGCTACATCCTCCACGCTGCCGATGTGGAGTACGGCATTCCGGGCATCGGACTGGCTGCGCAAATGGGCGGACTCGACTTCGGCAGCATCGAGGTGTGCGCACCCCGCAAGGGCGAACGCGTCAACCTCACCAACCCCGCCGAGAGTTTCAACGTAGCCGAAGTCGCCTCAGCCGGCGTGTGCTTCAACGTCAACCAGCGGCGTTACGACGAAAACTGCATGCTCACCTCGCTCCACCTTGCCCAGCAGCTTTTCTCACGCGAGGGCTATATCACCGGTCTCGAACTGCGCCTCAAGGACGGGGCCGACGAGGCCAAGGTCAAGCAGGAGCTCCGCCAGATAGCCGGCACGCGCTATGCCGTGCACGACCGCCTCGAGCAGCAGCAGGAAATGTTCAACGTCATGCACATCGAGAAGATGATGGCCTACCTCTTTCTCACCTTCATCCTCCTCGTGGCCTGCTTCAACATCATCGGGTCGGTGTCCATGCTCATCATCGACAAGCGCGCCGACATGCTCACCCTGCGCCACCTCGGCGCTTCGAGCCGGCAGATTTACAGCATCTTCCTCTACGAAGGCCGCATCATAGCCCTGCTGGGCGCCGTGGCGGGCATTGCGCTCGGCCTGCTGCTGTGCTGGTTGCAGCAAGCCACAGGTTTCATCAGCATGGGCGGCGGTCAGGGCGGCTACATTGTGGATGCCTATCCCGTGAGCGTTCACGCCACCGACGTGCTCCTCGTGCTCGTCACCGTGGTGGTGGTGGGCTTCGTAGCCGTGTGGTATCCCGTGCGCTACCTCAGCCGCAAAAGCATCGAGAGCGCAGCGTGAGCCCCGCCGCACGGTGCTGACGCCGCCTCCGCCCGGCTTCATTTCCGGTTTGTTTTTTGGGGGAAAAACGGAAAAACGAGGCCACATGCTCCATCCATCTCCCTGCCTTAAAGGAGGGAAAACCAAACGCCCCACCTACGCCAACCCCGCCGCCTACGCGGCCTCAACCTCACCACGCATGCCCCGCACCGTCATCATCATGGGCGCCAGCTCAGGTCTGGGCTACGGCCTGGCCGCCCGCTACATAGCCGCCGGTTGCCACGTGGGCCTGGCCGCCCGCCGCACCGAACCGCTCCACGCCCTGGCGCAGCAAGCCCCCGAGGGCTGCCGCGTCGAGGTGGCCTACATCGACGTGTGCCAGCCCCGCCAGGCTGCCGACGCCCTGCAGCAGTTGCTCAGCAAGTTCGGCGGCCGTCTCGACCTCTACCTCCACTGCTCCGGCATCGGCCGCATGACGCCCACCCTCAGCTACGACGACGAGGAGCCCACGCTCCTCACCAACGTCATGGGCTGGACCGCCTGCATCGACTGGGCCTGGCACATCCTGCTACAGCAGCGCAGCGGCCAACTCGCGGCCATCACCTCGTTTGCCGCCAACCGCGGCCTCGCTCCCGCCCCCTCCTACAGCGCCAGCAAGGCCTTCCAGGCACACTACCTCGAAGCCCTTCGCCAGCGTGCCTTGGCACTCCGTCTGCCTGCCATCACCGTCACCGACCTCCGCCCCGGCTTTGTGGCCACCCCCCTGCTGGCCCACCCCGAGCGCCTTTTCTGGGTGCTCACCACCGAGCAGGCCGTGCGTGCCCTTCACCGCGCCATTGAGCAGCGCCGGCAGGTGGCCACCGTCACGCGCCGCTGGGCACTCTTCGCCCCCCTCGTGCGCTGGGCACCGCGCCGCCTCGTGGCAGCCATTCTGCGCAGAGCACTGTAGCCACACCTTCACACGTCAACATCTCAACACATGAAAATAGAACAACAACTCACCGAAGCCGTCATTCAGGCCGTCAAGAGCCTCTACGACGCTGACGTCACCGCACAGCAGGTGGTGTTACAAAAAACCAAGAAAGAATTTGAGGGACACCTCACCCTCGTGGTCTTCCCCTTTGCCAAAATCTCACGCAAGAAACCCGCCGACACCGCGCAGCAGATTGGTGAATGGGTGGCTGCCAACACCCGGCTCATCGCCGGCTTCAACGCCGTCAACGGCTTTCTCAACTTTGTCATAGCACCCGCCGTGTGGGTGGGCCTGCTCAACGACGTGCATGCCTGCCCCGACTACGGCATCACCCACCCCACGGAGAGCAGTCCGCTCGTGATGATTGAATACTCCTCGCCCAACACCAACAAGCCCCTCCACCTGGGCCACGTGCGCAACAACCTGCTCGGATGGGCGCTGGCCAACGTGGTGCAGGCCAACGGCAACCGCGTGGTGAAGACCAACATTGTGAACGACCGCGGCATACACATTTGCAAGTCGATGCTCGCCTGGCTCAAGTATGGCGAGGGCGAAACCCCTGCCTCGTCGGGTAAAAAGGGCGACCACCTCATCGGCGACTACTACGTGGCCTTCGACAAGCACTACCGCGCCGAGGTGGCCGACATCAAGGCACGCCTCACAGCCCAGGGCATGGACCCCGACGAGGCCGAGGAGAAAGCCAAACGCGAAGCACCGCTCATCAAGGAAGCGCACGACATGCTTGTGAAATGGGAACAGAACGACCCCGAGGTGCGTGCCCTCTGGCGCAAAATGAACGAGTGGGTGTACGAGGGCTTCGACCAGACGTACAAGGCGCTCGGCGTGAGCTTCGACAAGATTTACTACGAAAGCGAAACCTACCTCGAAGGTAAGGAGAAGGTAGAAGAGGGACTCGCCAAGGGCATCTTCTTCCGCAAGCCCGACGGCTCCGTGTGGGCCGACCTCACCGCCGAGGGGCTCGACGAGAAACTCCTGCTCCGCGCCGACGGCACAAGCGTCTACATGACGCAGGACATCGGTACGGCCAAACTGCGTTTCCAGGACTTCCCCATCGACAAGATGATCTACGTAGTGGGCAACGAGCAGAACTACCACTTCCAGGTGCTCTCCATCCTGCTCGACAAGTTGGGCTTCGACTGGGGCAAAAGCCTCGTGCACTTCAGCTACGGCATGGTGGAACTCCCTAACGGCAAGATGAAGAGCCGTGAGGGCACGGTGGTCGATGCCGACGACCTCGTGGCCGAAATGGTGGCCCAGGCCCGCCGCACGGCCGACGAAGCCGGCAAGTTCGACGACATGTCCGAGGCCGAAAAGCAAGAGGTGGCCCGCATCGTGGGCATGGGTGCCCTGAAGTACTTCCTGCTCAAGGTCGACGCCCGCAAGAACATGCTCTTCAACCCCGCCGAGAGCATCGACTTCAACGGCAACACGGGGCCCTTCATCCAGTACACCTACGCCCGCATCCGCAGCATCCTGCGCAAGGCCGCCGAAGCCGGCATCGAGGTGCCCGCCACCCTGCCCACCGGCATCGCCCTGAGCGTGAAGGAGGAGGAAATCGTGCAGCACATTGCCGACTTCGCCGCCGTGGTGCGCCAAGCAGGCACCGAATACCAGCCCGCTGCCGTGGCCAACTACTGCTACGAACTCGTGAAGGAGTACAACCAGTTCTACCACGACTTCAGCATCCTGCGCGAGGAGAACGCCGACCTGCGCGCCTTCCGCCTCGTGCTCAGCGAAAACGTGGCCAAGGTGGTGCGCACCGGCATGGGGCTGCTCGGCATCGAAATGCCCGAGCGCATGTAAGCCCGCACCGCCGCGCACCGGCCAGCCCTCAACACACCCTCCGTCAGCCTCAAGGAAGCTTTGACCACTACCTCCTTGCGGCCGATTGCCCCGCATCGTTCCCCCCGATGCCGATCACCTGAAACCGATGCCGTCGGCATCAAGTGCAGCCCCTTCTGCCCTTGATGCCGACGGCGTTTGTTTTATGAAGTCAGCGCCCCGTCAAAAATAGATGCTACGTAAAAAAGTTTACGTACGACGTGATTTTTTTTACGTACGACGTGATATTTTTTACGTAGCACCCCGTTTCACCTCGCAGCCACCCAGCCGGAAATAGATGCCGTGGGAAAAACTTACCCCGCCGTGGAAGAAAGTGTCCACGGCGTGGAAGAAAGTTCCCACGGCGGCCTGTTCCGACGGCCCGCTGCCTCGCTGGATATAGATGCCGTGAAGACGAATTGCCGCCCCGCCGTACACAGATGCTGTGAAATGCGTGTCGGGTAAGCGTGGAAGCCTTTCATCGGACGCTCCTGTGGTGTCCATCAGTCGGGATTACGGGTGTGCTTCTTAAAAAGCAAGCCCCCCATACCCCCTTTTCCCGCATTTTTCATGGGCTGTCTGCTCACAATGCGTGGTATAAAAGGAAGAGAGAGGGCTTCCTTGGGGCGATGCAATCCATTTACGCACAAAACCTGCATTTGAATGCCATTTCCTGAGCTCAAATAAAGTTTTATCAGACACCCATCATCAGTTTTAAGGTGAAACGCGTAAATTCGCAGCATCAACACCGCCCCTCTCGGTGCCACTGCACGGCCGCTCCCCCTCTGCACAGCGGTGGCCGTGGCGTTGAAGCGGCCTGCCAATCTCCTAAAAAATGCCCTACATTGCCCTCATCGTGCCCCTACTGCTTGCCGCCCTGCTGGTGCAGGCATGGACTGGTGGCGTAACGCCGGCCGTCATGGCCTTCCCCGTCAACGTCGCCGTGGCCGCCGCGGCACTCGTGGTGCTGTGGGTGGCCGAGAGCGAATGGGGCAGCACGGCGTGGCTCAAAAGGCTGCGCTCGGGCGGCATGGCCTGCACACTGCTCGTGCTCACCGTGCTGTGGTGCGTGGCGGGCGGCCTCGTGACGCAGCACCACGGTGCACCCTTGCAGCCAGCCTGGTGGCACGCCTTCGGCCTTCACGCCTTCACCACGTCGTGGCCCTTTGTAGTGCTGCTCGCGCTGTTGCAGTTGCACCTGGCTTTGCTACTGATGCACCGCCTGCGGCATAAAGGGCTGCCAGGGCAGTGGACCTTTGTGGCCTTGCATGGCGGCCTGCTGCTGGCGCTTGCCGCAGGTTTCCTGGGCAGTGCCGACCTCACCGACCACCGCACCATCGTGACGCGCCACGAGGCCACCCGCACGGCCTACGATGCCGACGGCCTCGCGCACCCCTTGCCCTGGGCCTTGCAACTGACCGACTTCACCGTGCAGCGCAACGCCGCCGACGGCTCACCCTCGCAGTTTGTGGCGTCGCTCACCGTCGACGACGCGCCGGTTACGCTCGCCGTCAACGAGCCGCAGGCCCTCACTTGGTGCGACGACCTTTACCTCACAAGCTACGACCGCGCCGCTACCGACGGACACACCGCCTACTGCATCGTGCAGGTAGTGCACAATCCCTGGAAGTGGCTCTCCTACGCCGGCCTCGCCCTGCTCATGGCGGGCAGCACAATGCTGCTGCGCCGCGTGCGCTGACGGCGGGCTGCCACCACCTGTTCCCCACCCCTCATTGCCCTGAAACCATGATTACCTGGAGCTCGTTCCCCCTCTTTGCCCTCCTCAGCCTCATGCTGTGGCTGGCCGGTGCGCTGAGTGCACTGATGCGCAGTGCCGGCGGCCGGCGGCTTGCCTTGTGGCTCACAGCCGCTGGTGTGGTGGTGTACGCCGTCTTCGTGGGTGGCTTGTGGCACAGTCTGCAGCGTCCGCCGCTGCGCACCTTGGGCGAAACGCGCCTGTGGTACACGCTCTTCATGATGCTCTCGGGCCTCGTGGTCTACGCCCGTTGGCGCTACCGCTGGATTTTGCTCTGCTCGCTGCTGGTCGGCACGGTGTTCATGTGCATCAACGTGTTCAGCCCCGACACCCACGACCGCAGCCTCATGCCCGCCCTGCAGAGCGCCTGGTTTGTGCCGCACGTCACGGTCTACATGTTCTCCTACAGCATCTTCGGCTGCGCCTTCCTGCTCTCGGTAGCAGGCTTGTGGCAGCGCACGGGGCGTTTTCTCCCCTCCACCGACCGTCTCATGCTCACGGGCTACTGCTTTCTCACGGCGGGCATGCTCTCAGGGTGCATCTGGGCCAAGCAGGCCTGGGGCAATTTCTGGACGTGGGACGCCAAGGAAACCTGGGCCGCCGCCTGCTGGTGTGCCTGCCTGGTCTACGTGCATCTGCGTAGGCCGGCCTTGCAGCACCCCGCCACCGCCACACACGACAAGGCTTACGTTCACCCCTACGCCTGGGTCATCATAGCCTTTGCCCTGTTGCAAATGTGCTGGTATGGCGTGAGCTTCCTGCCCAGCGCCGCCGCCAGCATGCACAACTACGCTTACTGACGGGGTGCCCACCCGTTTTCTCCTGCTTATTTCGGTATTCATTTTTAATAAATTCTTCAAGCACAGAAAGTTTATGAAACGAACAAGTAAACTGCTACTGGCAGCCGCCGTCGTCGTGGTAGGCGCGGCCGCCACCTACCGTGCGGTGAACCTCGCCCCCGACGCAACGTTGCCGCCCAACAAGCAAATGCTGCAAATCATGCACGACGGCGGCTGCGTGTTCTGCCACACCGCCAACCCCGACCTCCCCTTCTACGCCAAGTGGCCTCTGGCCGAAACCCTCATCACCAAGGACGTGACCGAGGGCTACAAAGCCTTCGACATCGCTCCCATGATGCAGGCACTCGAGCAGGGCACGGCCGTCAACGAGGTTGACCTTGCCAAGGTGGAGAAATGCGTGCTCGACGGCACCATGCCCCTCATGCAATACTACCTGGCACACTGGGGCTCGTCGCTCACCTCCGCCAAGCAGCGCATCGCCCTCGACTGGGTGAAGCAGCACCGCGAGGCCTTCTATCCCAACACGCTCGCCGCCGAGGAGTTCAAAAACGAACCCATACGCCCCATTCCTGACAGCGTAGCCGTCGACAGCCGCAAGGTGGCTTTGGGCGAAATGCTCTACCACGACACCCGCCTCTCGGGCGACGGCACCGTGTCGTGCGCCACGTGCCACGGCATCGCTACGGCCGGCGTCGACAACAAGCAGTACAGCGAAGGCATCAAGGGCCAAAAGGGCGGCGTGAATGCCCCCACCTCCTACAACGCCTGCTTCAACTTCGTGCAGTTCTGGGACGGCCGCGCAGCCACGCTCGCTGCACAGGCCGGCGGACCTCCCCTCAACCCCGTCGAGATGGGCAGCGCCTCGTTCGACGAGATTGCCGCACGCCTCGCACAGGATGCCGCCTTCGTAGCACGCTTCAAGGCCGTCTATCCCGAGGGCCTGAACGAGCAGACCATCTGCGACGCCATCGCCGAATACGAAAAGACGCTCATCACGCCCAACTCGCCCTTCGACCGCTACCTCAAAGGCGACAAAAAGGCACTCACCGACGAGCAGATTGAGGGTTACGCCCTCTTCAAGGACTACAACTGCGCCACCTGCCACGCCGGCGTCAACATGGGCGGACTCTCCTACGAACTCATGGGCCAACGCGCCAACTATTTCAAGGACCGCGAGGTGAACATCAAGTCGGGCCTCACCGATGCCGACAACGGCCGCTTTGCCCAAACGCAGAACGAGCGCGACCGCTACCGCTTCAAGACACCCACACTGCGCAACGTGGCCCTCACCTGGCCCTACTACCACGACGGCAGCGTCAAAACCCTGCCCGAAGCCGTGCACATGATGAGCAAGTATCAGGTGGGCCGCGACATGAGCGATGCCGACGCCGCCAAGGTAGTGTCGTTCCTCCAAGCGCTCACAGGCCAGTACAAGGGCCAGACGCTCACCAACGCCAACAAGCCGCAGTAAGGCGGCCGGCACACGGCTGACCCGCGTGGTAGCCCGCCCGCTCTCCATCCAAGGGGGCTGTGACCTGCACACTGCAAGCCACAGCCCCCTCGCTTTGCCCCCTACCGCGGCCTCGCTTTACAGAGCGGGAGCGGGGCTGCGCTGCCGCTGGCAGGAACGGGTGGCGAAGGAGTGGCATTTTGCAAAATGTGCTTAAAAAGGGAGGGGCAATGGGTAGCCACACACCTTTTTTACGTACCTTTGCCAGCCATAAGGCTTGGGCCACACGGCATACGTGCCCCACGGCCCCGCATCATGCCGCATACACATTTTAATAAAGGATATGACCTACTCGAAACTGACCCTTTCGGCTGCGCTCGCAGGCACCGTGCTGCTTGCCTCGTGTAGCAAACTCGCCCCGCTGGGCGCAGAAAACTTCACCGTGACACCCTCGCCCATGGAGGCTGTAGGCGGACAGGTGGTTGTGAACATTGACGTGCGCTTCCCCGAAAAATACATGAAGCGAAACGCCACCATCACCCTCATGCCCGAAATAAGATATGGCGTGAAGGCCCAGGCAGGCCAGAAGGCCTCCTTCCAGGGCGAGAAGGTGCAGGGCAACGCCCCCGTCATCTCCTATCAACTGGGCGGCACGCAACCCCTGCGCAACCAGTTCACTTACAACGAAGAGATGCTCAAGAGCGACCTCTACGTACGTTTCAAGGCGCAGAAGGGCAAAAAGACCGTGGAGATGCCCGACGTGTGCATAGCCCACGGCGTGCTCGCCACCTCGACCCTCGTGGGCAAAACGGTGGGCTCAGCACACACCGCCATCGCTGCCGACGACTACCACTACGCCATCGAGATGACGCAGAAGGCACAAATCAAATACCTCATCCAGCAGGCCAACGTGCGATCCAGCGAAATCAAGCAGCCCACCGTGCAGGAGTTTCTGCAAACGCTCCGCGCCATCAAGGCCGACCAGAAGGGCTACATGCTCGACAACATCGAAGTGTCGGCTTACGCATCGCCCGACGGCGGTCTCAAGCTGAACACCGCCCTGGCCCAGCAGCGCGAAAAGAGTTCGAAGCGCTACTTGCAGGGCGAACTCAAGGCTATGGGACTCGACGCCGACGTGGAAAGCCGCTACACGGCCGAGGACTGGGAACACTTCCAGGAATTGCTCATAGCCTCGAACATTCAGGACAAGGACGTCATTCTGCGCGTGCTCTCCATGTATGAAGACCCCGAACAGCGCGAGCAGCAAATCAAAAACCTCTCGGCAGGTTTCGAGGAACTCGCCAAGGAAGTGCTGCCCGAACTGCGCCGCGCACGTCTCCTCGTGCACTACAACATCATCGGCCGTTCTGACGACGAGATAGCCGCACAGTTTAAGGCCGACGCCACGAAGCTCTCGGTAGAGGAACTCCTCTATGGCGCTACGCTGCACGAGGATGCCGCCGCGCAGCAGGCTTACTACCAGGCAGCAGCCCGCCAGTACAGCGACGACTACCGCGCCTTCAACAACCTGGGAGCCATCGCCATGCAGCAGGGCAAGGTGGCCGAGGCCAAGCAGTGGCTGGCACAGGCCGCCACCAAGCGCGCCGATGCAGCCGAGGTGAACGCCAACCTGGGTATGCTCGCCCTCATCGAGGGGCACCCCGTTGAGGCCAAGGACTATCTGGCCAAGGCTTCAGATGCGAAAAACCACAACGAACTCATGGGCAACCTGCAGGTGGCCGCAGGCAACTACGCACAGGCCGCCGAATTCCTGAAAGGCGTGAACACGAACTCCGCCGCCCTGGCACAGCTCCTCAACAAGGACTATGCTGCCGCCAAGCAGACCCTCGAGAGCGTGACTGACAAGGACGCCTACACCGCCTACCTCGCTGCTGTGGTGGCTGCCCGCACCAACCGCCAGACCGACGCCGTGAAGGCACTGCAGGAAGCCGTGAAGCTGAACCCCTCCCTCAAGCAGCGGGCCAGCCGCGACCTGGAATTCGTGACGCTCTTCAACGACAGCGCCTTCCAGAGCATCGTGCGCTAAACCCTCTCCCCTCCAACTCCCGCACCGGCCGCCACCTGCTCGGTGCAGCACCGTTGCCCGCAGCAGGAACGGGTGTGTCATCCGCATGGCACACCCGTTCGTGCATAGCGTCAGGCAGGGCGGCACGCTTCGCCGCGGCTTCTGGCGTTATCCGTTTCACCCCAAGGCCACCAACCCCAGCCCATGCACTTCACACACCACCTCAGCGCAGCCCTCATCCTGCTTGTAGCCCTCCTGGCGGCAGGGTGCGGCCCCGACAAAGGCACGGCCCGCCTGGAAGGGCATTTTGAAAACATCAACCAGGGCGAGTTCTACCTCTATGCCGAGGGCGGCGACTTTGCCGGCTTCGACACAGTGCGCATCGACGATGGCAGCTTCAGCTACGAGCGGGCTCTCACCCACGACGTGCCGGCCACGCTGCTCTACCCCAACTACACGCAAACCCACATCGTGCTCAGTCCCGGCCACACCGTGACCATCAAGGGCGACGCCGCCCACATTGGCGACGCCGAGGTAGAGGGTACCGACGACAACCGCCTGCTCACCGACTTCCGCCAGAAGTATGGCCGCGAGCACGGCACCAACCAGCGACTGGCAGCAGCCCGCTTCATACGCGAAAACGCCGCCTCCTGCGCCGCCGTAGTGGTGTTTCGCCAGTACCTCATGCAGCAGGCCCAGCCCGCCGACCCCGCACTCGCCCTCCAGATGCTCGACGTGCTGCGGCAGGCCCAGCGCCAAAGCCCCGCCGTGCAGGCCCTCGAAGGCTGGGCACGGCCGCTGCTCACAGCCGCCAAGGGGCAGCGCGTAAAGCCTTTCAGCGCCCTCACCCTGAAGGGCGACAGCCTGCACAGCCACCAGTGGCGCGGCAAGCGCACGGCAGTGGTGTGCATTGCCTCGTGGAGTTCGCCATCGCTCGAGATGGCCCGCACAGCCGTCGAGGCGGCGCGCCGCTCAGGCAGCAAGTGGCGGGTGATACTCGTGTCGGTCGACGCCGATGCCGAAGTGTGCCGCCGCAGTCTGAGGCGCGACACCCTCGATGTGCCCGTGGTGTGCGACGGCCGCATGTTCCGCTCCCCCGCCGCCGAGGCGCTGGCCCTGCGCTACGTGCCGTCGGCCCTGCTCCTCACAGCCGATGGCCGCATTGAGGCCCGCGACGTCACCGACAAGGCCGAGCTGCAACGCCTCATGACCCGTTGACACCTCGCTCGAGCCACGGAGCTTCCACCCTGCGGCCCGAGCGTTTTCAGCATACTCTCCCCATTCAAATCCCCCACCTTTATGATTATCACCATAGCCCGCCAGTATGGCTGCGGCGCGTTGCAGGTGGCCCAATGCCTGGCCTCGCAGCTGGGCCTCACGCTCTACACCCGCCGCATGCTCTTCGACATGGCCCGCCGCCGCGGTTTGGACGCCGAATTGGGCGGCTTTATGGACGAAGAGCCCGTCGACAACCTGCTCATCGCCCTCAACGACTCCGGCCAGGCGCCGCCCGAGCTCACCGAGCGTCTGCACCACCACTTCAGGGGCCTCATCGGCTCCGAGCATTGCGTGGTGGTAGGGCGTTGCGGCAACAGCCTTTTTGCTCACCGCAGCGACCTCGTGTCCGTATTCCTCAAGGCCCCCTTTGAGGCCCGCGTGGCAGCCACCGCCGCTGCCGAGGGCCTTACCCCACACGAAGCCGTCCGCCTGGTGCGCGACACCGACGAGCGCCGCGCCGCCTACCACCACTACTACACGGGGCTCACCTGGGGTGCCGCCGCCGACTACGACCTCTGCCTCGACGCCCTGCGCCTCGGGCCTCAGGCCACCGCCGCCCTCATCGAAGCCTATGCCCGCCACACCCTGCCCGCCACGGCATGGCCGCACCCTGCCGCGTCACGCTGAGCGTCACGGCGAGCCACGGACACCGTTACATTTGCTACGTTTATCACATGAAATACCTCTACCAGTTTCTCCTCATCGTAGGCCTGAGTTTTGCGGGCGAGTTGCTGCACGCCGTGCTGGGCTTGCCCATTCCCGCCAGCATCTACGGCATTGTGCTCTTCTTTTTGGCCCTGTGCTGCCGCCTCATCGAGGTGCGGCATGTGCGTGAGGTGAGCACCTTTCTCATCGCCATCATGCCCGTGCTCTTCATTCCCTCGGCCGTAGGGCTTGTGGATGCCTGGCCTCTCATCAGCGGCCAGCTCGTGCCCTATGTGTTGATCACGGTCGTCAGCACGTTGGTCGTGATGGCCGCTGCGGGCTGGGCCACACAGCTTGTGCTGCGCAAACGAAAGGAGGGCAAGGCATGACGACCGCTCCCGCTTGGCTTACTGAGGCCACCTACTTCGGCGTGCTGGCCAGCATCGCCGCCTATGCTTTGGGCGTATGGCTTCGCCGCATCACACGTTGTGCGTGGCTCAACCCGCTGCTGGTGGCCGTGGTGCTCGTCATCGTGGTGCTCAAAGCGTGCCACCTCCCCTACGCCACCTACAACCGCAGCGCCTCGCTCATCACCTATCTGCTCACCCCCTCCACCATCTGCCTGGCGGTGCCCCTCTACCAGCAGCTTGCCCTCTTGCGTCGGCACAAGTGGGCCGTGGTGGCCGGCACGCTCACAGGCGTGCTGTCGAGCCTGTGCATCATCGTCCTCTTGTCGGCACTCCTTCACCTCGACCACACGTCCTACGTCACCTTCCTGCCCAAGTCCATCACCACCGCCATCGGCATCGGCGTAGCCACCGAGTTGGGCGGCCGTGTGCCCATAGCCGTGGCCGTCATCATCCTCACGGGCATTCTGGGCAGCATAGTGGCTGAAAAATGGCTCGCCCTGCTGCGCATCACCCACCCCGTGGCGCGCGGCATAGCCCTGGGCTCGTCAGCCCACGCCATCGGCACCGCCAAAGCCATGGAGATGGGCGCCGTCGAGGGTTCAATGAGCAGCCTCTCCATTGTGGTGTGCGGCGTGTGCACCGTGGTGCTCGCCCCCCTCTTTGCCGCTTGGCTCTGAGGCCGTGTGCGCTGCAAAAAAGCCCCCACCGCATTTGGTATGTCAGCAGCGTTGTGCTACCTTTGCCTCCCCTTCCTTTTAGAAAAACTATTTCCCGAAATATTCTATGACACACCAACTCCTTGTTTACAATACGCTCACACGCACCAAGGAACGCTTCAAGCCGATTCACGAAGGCCATGTGGGCATGTATGTGTGCGGTCCCACCGTCTACGGCGACGCCCACCTGGGCCACGCCCGTCCCGCCATCACCTTCGACGTCGTGTTCCGCTACCTCAAGCATCTGGGCTACAAGGTGCGCTACGTGCGCAACATCACCGACGTGGGCCATCTCGAGCACGATGCCGACGAGGGTGAGGACAAGATTGCCAAAAAGGCACGCCTCGAACAGCTCGAGCCTATGGAGGTGGCGCAGCACTACACCAACCGCTTCAACGCCGCCATGGCCAAGCTCAACGTGCTACCGCCCAGCATCGAGCCCCACGCCACAGGCCACATCATCGAACAGGAACAACTGGTGCAGCAAATCATCGACAACGGCTACGCCTACGAGTCGAACGGTTCCATCTACTTCGATGTGGTGAAATACAACCAGGAACACCGCTACGGCGTGCTCTCCGGCCGCAACCTTGAGGACGTGCACGATGCCAGCCGCGCCCTCGACGGTGTGGGCGAAAAGCGGCACCAGGTCGACTTTGCCCTTTGGAAAAAGGCACAGCCCGAGCACATCATGCGCTGGCCCTCGCCCTGGAGCGAAGGCTTCCCCGGCTGGCACTGCGAGTGCACCGCCATGGGACGCAAATACCTCGGCGCACACTTCGACATTCACGGCGGAGGCATGGATCTCGTGTTCCCCCACCACGAGTGCGAAATAGCGCAGGCCGTGGCAGCACAGGGCGAACCCATGGTGAAATACTGGATGCACAACAACATGATCACCATTGCCGGCAAGAAGATGGGCAAGAGCTACAACAACTTCATCACACTCGATGAGTTCTTCACAGGGCAGCACGACCTGCTCGAGCAGCCCTACTCGCCCATGACCATACGCTTCTTCATTCTCCAGGCGCACTACCGCTCCACCGTCGACTTCTCCAACGAAGCCCTGCAAGCCTCGAAGAAAGGTTTCGACCGCCTCATGGACGCCATCGCCCAGCTCGACCGCATCCAGCCCCAGGCCGGCGCAGCCCTCGGCACCGAAGTGGCCGACAACCTGGCACGCCGCTGCTACGAAGCCATGGACGACGACTTCAACACGCCCATCGTCATCAGCCACCTCTTCGACGCCTGCCGCACCATCAACCAGCTGGCCGACAAAACGCAGACCATCACCCCCGAGGGCCTGCAGCAGTTGCGCCAGGTGATGCACACCTTCGCCTTCACACTCCTCGGCCTGTGCCAGGAGGGCAGCAGCGCCGCCACCGCCGACAACAGCCGCGAAACCGCCTTCGGCCACGCCGTCGACCTTCTGCTCGAACTCCGCGCCAAGGCCAAGGCCGCCAAGGACTGGGCCACGAGCGACAAGATACGCGACGACCTCGCCTCCTTCGGTTTTGAAGTGAAGGACACCAAGGACGGTGCCGTGTGGAAACTCTGACGACCCGCCCGTCGCACCCCACACACCGCTCCCCCCACATCCCGCACACCACCCCTCAGTCCGCTGCAAGCACCCGCCGCAGGCTGGGGGGTGGCGCGTGTGGGGTAGCGCGGCACGGCGTACTCCTTTTTTATATAAGGTGAAAAAGGCATGGCTTGGGAGAAATATAAAACCCGCCGCACAAGGCACCCTTTCCCCAGCCTGTCCCTATTTCTTTTTGATAAAATCTCCATGAACAGCACCCTTCTCACCCTCCTCCTCCTGGCCGCCTGCGCCGCTGCCGGCTATGGCCTGGCCTACTACCGCACCCGCCGCGCCCTTGAGGCCGAACTCCAAGCCCTGCGCCGGCAAGTGGCCGAGGCACAGGCGGCACGCGCCGATGCGCTGGCAAGGCTCGACAGCGAAAGGGCCTTCGGCCAACGGCAGATGCAAACGCTCACACAGCAGATGCAACAGCAGACTGAGGCCCTGCGCACCGAGTTCCGCGCCGTCAGTGCCGACGTCATGCGCACCCAGAGCGAAACCCTCCGCACCGAGCATCTGCACTCGCTCGAGCAAATGCTCAAGCCCCTCGGCGCCGACATCGAAGCCTTCCGCACACAGTATGTGGAGGGCAGCGCCATGCTCAAGCAGCACCTGGGCGACCTCAGGCAGCAAACGGCCTCGCTCACCAGCGAAGCCGACCAGCTGGCCAAGGCCCTGCGAGGCAACACCAAGCTGCAGGGCAACTGGGGCGAGGCCGTACTCACCAACCTGCTCGAGGCTGCCGGACTCACCGAGGGGCGCGACTTCACACTGCAAGCCCGCACCCGCGACGACGAAGGGCGCGACCGCATACCCGACGTGGTGGTGCACCTGCCCGGCGACCGACACGTGGTCATCGACAGCAAGGTGTCGCTCACCGCCTACACCGACTATGTGGCAGCCACCACAGCCCCCGAGCAGGACGCCCTGCTGCGCGAACATGTGCGAAGCGTGCGACAGCACATCAAGGAACTCGCGGCCAAAAACTACGACAAGCTGGTGAAGGGCCACATTGGCTACGTGCTCCTCTTCATACCCGGCGAAGGCCCCTACGTCAGCGCCGTCAGCGCAGAGCCCACCCTCACTACCGAAGCCTACGCCCAGCACGTCATCCTCATCAACCCCACCAACCTGCTCATGGCCCTGCAACTGGCCTACAACCTGTGGCAGAGCGAGCTGCAGAGCAAGTCGGTGAAGGAAATCTACGACTCCGCCGAAAAGATTTACCGCAAGTTCTGCACCTTCGCGCAGAATTTCGTGAAGATGGGCAACGCCATCCGTCAACTGCAAAACACCTACGACGAGGCCGGCAAGCAGCTCACCAGCGGCCGAGGCAACCTCGTGGGCCAGCTCGAGGCCTGGCGCGAAAAGGGGCTCACCACCAACGCCAAACTACCGCCCGAACTGACCCCCGACTCCTGACCGCGCCACGCCCCACCCACGCCCCATCCCCGCCCCACAGCTGCATGGCCACAGGCACGGGAAAAAGGAGATGCTACGTAAAAAATATCACGTCGTACGTAAAAAAATCACGTCGTACGTAAACTTTTTTACGTAGCATCTATTTTCGGTGGGGCGGCGGGCCGTCGGAACAGGCCGCCGTGGGAACTTTCTTCCACGCCGTGGACACTTTCTTCCACGGCGGGGGATTTTTCTTCCACGGCGGCCCGCTGCGACGCCTTCAATGCGTTTTCCGAATACCCGTATTTTTTGGGGGACGCTCCCACAAGGTTGCCTGACACCAACCATGGCCAAAATGTTTGCTCCATCCATAAGGTGAACGGGGGTGCGGAAAGGGCGGCCGTGGCCGCTTGGGGGCAGAAGGTGCGGGCCGGCTGCGGCCACACAAAAGCCGTGCGAGGGCAGGCGGCCACACCCGGGGGCGGTGCGGTGCCTGCTTTCGCACGGCTGAGGGGGCGAGGGTGGGACTGAAAGGAGGGCTACTCGTACTCCTTGGCCTCGCGTGTGCCTTGCAGCACATAGAGGGCGTTGATGGCGAGCGCCTGCATCTCGTTTTCGCCAGGGAAGATGTGCACGGGGGCGAGGTGTTTGACGCGGCGCGTGATGCCGTCGGTGATGTAGGCGCTGTGGGCCATGCCTCCTGTGAGCAGGATAGCGTCCACCTTGCCGAAGAGCACAGCGCTCTCGGCGGCGATGCTTTTGGCTGTGTGGTAAATCATGGCGTCGATGAGCAGGCGGGCGTGTTCGTCGCCCATGTCGATGCGATGCAGGAGTTCGCGCACATCGTTGATGCCTGTGTGGGCCACGAGTCCGGCCTGTCCCGCCACGCGCTTTTTGAGTTGTTCCTCGGTGTAGCGCCCGCTGAAGCAGAGGTGTATGAGGTCGGCCGCGGGCAGCGAGCCTGCCCGTTCGGGCGAGAAGGGGCCTTCGCCGTCGAGGGCGTTGTTGGCATCGACCGCCCGTCCGTGTTCGTGCGCTGCCACCGAGATGCCTCCTCCCAGGTGGCATACGATGAGGTTGATGTCTTCGTAGCGTCGGCCTGTTTGCTTGGCAAAACGGCGGGCAATGGCGCGCTGGTTGAGTGCGTGCCAAATGCAGATGCGTGGCATGAGGGGCGAGCCGCTGACGCGAGCCTCGGGCAGGAGTTCGTCGACCACGCCGGGGTCGGCAATGTAAGCCTTGCAGGGCACGGGTTGCATGGCCGCCAGTTCGTAGGCAATGATGCAGCCCAGGTTGCAGGCGTGCTTGCGCATGGCGTTGTAGGTGTCGTAGCACATGCGGCGGTTCACGCGGTAGACGCCGCCGGGAACGGGCTTGGCCAATCCGCCGCGCCCTATGATGGCGTCGAACTGGAGGGGGATGCCCTCGGCCTCAAGCCAGTCGATGACGGTTTGCCGGCGCAGGTCGTGCTGGTCCACAATCTGCTCGAAGCGCTGCAGTTCGTTGGCGTCGTGCTGCACGGTGGTTTCGGCAAACACCGTACGGTTGTGGTACACGGCGAGCTTGGTTGAGGTAGACCCTGGATTGATGACGAGGATTTTATAAACAACGTCTGCTGCCGCCTCTTGGGCGGCGTGGCTGACGGAGGTAGTGTCGGTGCTCATGGGTGGGGCTTGGATCGTGTGAGGGGTAAATTGTGTGTCTGTGTTTCCTATATATATATAAGGTGTGGAAGGCGTGGAAAGTGGCGTGGCGTCAGGCGTGGCTCACAAGGGTGGCCATCATGAGACTGTTGTATTTGTCGGCCATGGAGTCGCCGCGCGAGGGCAGCACCACGGGCACCTGCGTGCCTTGCAGCATGCCCGCCAAATGGGCTTGGCAGAGCAGCGGCAGTGCCTTGTAGAGCAGGTTGCCGGCCTCGATGTCGGGCACAATCACGCCGTCGGCATCGCCCTCCAGGCAGGAGTCGATGCCCTTGAGGCGCAGGCCCAGGGGGTCGATGGCCGTGCGGAAGTCGAGCGGCCCGTCGACACGCAGCGGCCCCCACTCGCCCGCTGCGGCGCGGGTGCAAATTTCGGCGTAGCCCAAGGTGTGCGGAAATTTGTCGCTCACCGTTTCGGCGCAGTGCAGCAGGGCTATGCGTGGCTCGTTCACCCCAAAGGCGCGCACCACGTGTGCCATGTAGGCCACCTGCGCCAGCCGTTGCTCGTGGGTGGGGTAGGGGATGACGGCGGCGTCGCTCAAGAAGAGCAACTTGGGGCGACCCGGCAGCTGCGCCGCTGCCACGTGGGTGAGCACCTGGCCTTGGGGCAGCAGTCCGCACTCCTTGTGGAGCACTGCCCGCAGCAGGGTGGCGGTGTGCAGCATACCCTTCATCACGGTGTGGGCCTCGCCGCTGCGAGCCAGGGTCACGGCCTGTGCGGCGGCGGCTTCGTGCGAGGCGGCGGCGACAAAGTGCACGTAGGCACCGTGGTGCTGGGCCACGCAGGGCAACTGGCGCACGGCCTCTACATCGCCCACAAAGATGGCTTCGGCAAAACCGTCGTGCACTGCCTGCATGGCGGCTCCCGCCGTACTGGCATCGCTGCCGCACACAATGGCTATACGGCTGCGCTCCTTGCGCTGCGACAGGTGTGCGGCCAGGGCTTCGAAACTATGGATGGATGGCATAAGGTGTAAGTTTTGCGAATGGAAATGTGCTGCACCGCGGCCACAGGCAAGTGTGCTGCCGCTGCGAGTGCCCGCCTGGAAGGCTGAGAAAGGGGTTTTAAGGGTACGCAAAAGTACGAAACCGATTTTAAAAATTGCACAAAATCGGTGCGAATATGCAAGTTTTACCCACCAATATCCCATGAAGTGCGCAATATGGAACAATTTCGCCACAGGAAACTCGTCATTTTGCTCACGTTTTCTGACAACGAACGCGGGAAGGGGGCTTCATGGGCGGGCCGGACGGCGGGCGGCGGGTGACGGGAGAGCGTGGCAGCACCCTTTCGGAGGAGATGAAAAGAGCGTGCCGCGGAAAAACGGCGGTCTTTCCACGGCACGGATTGCATAAGCCAGCGCTTCCTATATATATAAGGAGTGGCGGCGGGCGTTTTACTTAAAGGCTACGCCAAAGGGGTGGATGCCCACGTTGTAGGTGGCTTTCAGCGTGCCAGTGGCTGAGTACTGGTAGACGAGGCCTTCCTTGTCGTAGTCAAGCGGCCCCTTGTCGGAGCACACAAAGAGGTCGCCGTTGAGCGGGTTGACGTCGATGGCCTGCGGCATGGCGGGCAACTGCGACATGGCAAAGTCCTGCAGCTCGTGGGCCTCGCTCTGGCGGCTGTCGAAGGCTTTCATGGTGACGGCGGCGGTGTTGGTAGCGTAGTCAGCCTTGACGTCGGCCACGTAGAGGGTGTTGTAGCTTACGGCCATCAGGCTGCCCTCGCAGAAGTCGGCGGCCGACGTGCTGCCGGCTGCAATGCGCATCACCTTGGGCGTGACGTCGGCGTAGTTGCCGCGGCACAGCACGAACACGTTGCCCGCCATGTCGGCCTGCACCTGTCCGGGGTTGAGGCCAACGGGGATGTCGCCCGTCTTGGTGAAGGTGGCCTCGTTGATTACTGCCACGCGCAGACCGTTGGCGTAGTTGTTGGCGTAGTTGTAGCCGTCGCTGATGCTCACGTAGAGGTGGCCGCCCGCTGCGGCGATGCCTGCGGGATTAGGACCTACGGGCAAGGGGTCGGAGGTGTCGTAGAGCAGGGTGTCGACGCGCGTCACATGACCGTCGTTGCTGGCTACGTAGACGTAGCGGCCTGAGCCACACACGGCCTCGGGATGGGCCACGTCGACCATTTTGAGCAGCGAGAGCGTGGCGGCGTCGAGCACGGCCAGCTTTTGGCTTTCGAACACGGGGATGTAGATTTTCGAGCCGTAGCGCACAGGAGCCTGCGGCGTGTCGCCCAGGTGCTGGGAGTTGGCATTGAAGAAAGCGTTGCCCGTCACGCTGCCGTCGGCAAAGTTCAGGTAACTCATGGTGCCCGTCACACCGCCGTAGAAGTTGCCCTGGTTCACCACATAAGCGCCCTCGCGGCCGGGCACAAAGTCAGACACATTGACGTCGCTGTCCTCGTCGCAGCCGGTGAGGAGGCCGCCGGCCAGCAGGCAGCACGCTGCCAGCATGATTTGCTTGAAAAAAAGTTTCATAAGTAGAAAAGAATTATAGGGTTAGAATTGAAAATCGTTGTGCATACTACCACGTGTAGCTGAGTGCCACCTTGTAGCAGCGTCCGGGCATGGGGTAGCGGCGCACCACCTCGTAGCGGCAGTTGCCTGCGTTGATGAGGTCGGCCCTGAGTTGCAGTTTGCCACGTCGCAGCTGCAGGTCGCGCCAGGCGGCGGCTCCCCATTCCATGTAGCCCTTGAGGCGTGTGGTGGCTGTGTGTTCGAGGGTGCTCCAGCGCTCTGAGGCCGCCGTGGCGTGGAGGGCGATCGAGAGCCAGGGGTTCTGCCAGGCCAGCGAGGCCGCGCCGCTGTGCAGCGGGGTGTAGGGCAGCTGGCGGTTGTAGGTGGTGGAGCCGGGCAGCGTGCGGTCGGTGGAGCGCTGCAGCGAGTAGTTGGCCGCGAGCAGGAGTTCGTGACGCCGGGCCAGGCTCCAGGTGCTCTGCAGCGTGGCGTCGATGCCCGCGGTGCGCGAGCGGCCAAGGTTCACCGTGCGCCACACAAAGAGGTTGTAGGGCACGCTCACAATGCGTTGCCGCACGTGGTTGAGGTAGCCGTCGGCCGTGAGGGCCAGCAGGCGCCAGCAGTGCGAGGGTGAGGCCTGCAGGGTGAGGCCCGCGCTCCACTGGCCGGCGCGCTCGGGCTTGAGGTTGGCTGTGCCGAGGTGGTAGTAGTAGCGCTCGGTGAAGGTGGGCACACGCAGGGTTTGCTTGCAGCCAGCGCGCAGCGTGAAGCTCCAGGGGCGCTCCACCAGTCGGAGCAGCGCTGTGAGCGAGGGGAGCATGCGCACTGTGTGTTCGGCCTCGTGGCTGCCGTTGCGGCGGTCGGTGCTGAGGTGCAGCACGCCGCGCGCTGTGACGGTGAGACGGCGGTGGCTCAGGCGCAGCGAGAGGCTTTGCAGCCACAGGTGGCGGCGGGCCAGCGAGTCGGCGGGCAGGTTGCTGCGCAGCGTGGCGAGGTCGTAGTCGGTGGCGTAGGCCAAGGCGAGCCACGGCGCGGCTTGCAGGGCAGCGCCCGCCGTGACGTAGGCCTCGCGCTGGCGGTAGCACTGGCTGAGGCTCCCGCCGGGATACTGCGCACTGACGTCGGTGTAATGGCTCTGCACAGCGCCCCCCTTGGCGGCGGCATACCACTGCCAGGGCCCGCGGTGGTGGCGCCACATCAGTTGGCCGAAGGCGTTGTTGTCGGTCAAACGTTCGTTGTTCGTGGGGTTGTAGAGCGTGACCTGCCCTGGCAGACGGCGGTGGTCGTGGCTCACAAACACCTTGCCGCTCCATGTGCCGTGCGGCAGTGCGAAGCGGGCGTCGGCCTCGGCGTTGAAGGCTTGCATGCGGCTGTTCTGGCGCCGTGCCCGCTCTGAGGCCACGCCGTTGGCAATGGTGAAGGGGTAGTCGTTGGTAGCGTAGAAGTAGTCGCCCGCCAGGCTCACGCCGCCTTGGTGTCCCACGGCGGTGGCAAGTAGGAGCGAGGGGTTCCACGTGCCGAAGGAGCCCTGCCGCAGAGCCGCCGTGCCGTGCAGTCCCGCGGCGTAGTGGTGGCGCTGCGTGCTGAGTTCGACCACGGCGGCGGCCAGATGGCGCACGGGGCAGAGCAGGGGCGCGGCGTCGAGGGTGCTGAGGCTGATGCCCGTCAGACGGTCGAGGCTGAAGCGTTGCAGGTCGACCATGCCCTGGCGCGTGTCGGTGAGGCACAGGCCGTCGTAGCTCACGGCGGTGTGGGTGGCGCCGAGACCGCGCACGCTCACCGTTTTCAGACCGCCCGCTCCGCCATAGTCGCGCAGGTTGACGCCGGCAAAGCGCTTGAGGGCGTCGCCCACGTCGGTGATGCCGCGCTGGAGCACGGCGGCCGAGTCGAGATGCTGCAGCGGAGCGGCTGAGCGCATGCCCCGCAGCCACGCCGAGGCCACCACCTCGGCCGTGCCAAGGGTGTCGACGGGGAGCGGCGTGGCTGTGGCGGCCGACAGGCGCAGCACCGCCGCCAACCATGCGGCACACAGCAGGCACATGCCCGCCACACGCCGCCAACCATGGTTCAGTGGTTTCGTCAGGGTGCTCATGAAGTGATGGGGGTAGAGCAGCATCTGCGTAAGTGGGTTTCTGCCATCAGGCTGCTGCACACAGGTTGCCAGCCGTTTTGCCCTCAAGGGGAAAGCTTTGTGCCGCTCGTCGGCGCAGGTGTCGCTTCCGGGTGAGGCCACGCCAAGCGTAGCCCCTTATTTCAGGAAAAGCCAATACCTGCGGCTCGCGGGCCGCCAGCCTCTGGCGCAAGCCGCATGGGGTGCGTGCCTGGCTGCGTAAAAATAAGGTATATATAAAAGGGGAATATGCCTGCCCCTCCTCGGGGGTGGCACGGCCCTGGTGGGCCACAGCAGCGGCAGGTCTTCTGGCTTGTCCCCGCTCATACCCACCTTCCCGCTTGCCCGACTCACAAGGCCGTGTGCAAGCAGTGGCTGCATGCGTTGGACGCGCCCTGGGGGCTTGTGCGGCCAACGCTCCGCGCTGAGGCGGATGCAGGGTATGGCGGAAAAAGGACTCACAGCAGCGGGACTGCACGGGATTTGCACCCGTTTCCCTTTTCATCGCGGCCCGCAGAAGGGCGGGCTGGCGAACCGTTGCGCTGCAAAGGTAGGAAAAAAAGCGCACTACACGCCCTGACTTGGCTGCAACTTTGCGCACGGCGCAGCGCGGCGGCCACACGTTGCAACCCTTGTGCTGCCAAGCGGGTGGCCTTTACGGCATCACAAAACTTTGTTGTTACGAAATAAAGCCTTAATTTTGGCCGCTGTGTTGCGCATACCGCCCTGTGGGTGTGCAATATACCTTATTGATTACCTGAAAACCCCCTCTACACGGCCCTTTGCCGCCCCCAATCATGAGCGAAAAAATACTTTCGGCCAGCCCCTCCGAGGGCATAGGCTACCTGCACGACTATTACTTCGACGAGGTGTTTGACGACATGCATGCGCAAATGACTAAGGCACAGCCCGGGCTGCCCCGCCTGCAAAAGCGCCTTGAGCTGGCCCGCTTCTGCGAGCAACAGCAGCAGCTGGCCCACGCAGTCGACCTCTACCGCGATGTGCTCATATGCGGCGGCATCACCAGCCTGCAGCAGCACAGACGCAGTGCCGAGGCTGCGCTGGCACGTCAGGCCTACAAGGCACTCGTCAGACTGAGCGAGAGCGACGACGAGTATGTGTGGGAAATGTGCTCGCAAACCGTGGGCGATCTGCACTACCTCTTCGACAAAGCATCTGATAACTGAACAAAACATACCTTTTTTACTCACACCAACACTCCTTAAAAACGATTCGTTAACGAAAACTCTGACATGACGACACTAAGCTTGTGTATCGTGGCCGTATTCTGCGCCGGCTATCTTTGCATCGCCCTCGAGAGTGTGACCAAAATCAACAAGGCGGCCATTGCTCTGCTCATGTTCGTGCTGTGCTGGACGATCTTCATGGTCGACCCCGCACAATACGTGCCCAGTCTCGACCCCTCTACCGTGGGCCTCACCGTGGGCGGCATCATTGAGCACCACCTTGGCACCACGGCCACCACGCTCTTCTTCCTCATGGGTGCCATGACCATAGTGGAACTCGTCGACCAGAACGGCGGTTTCAACTTTGTGCGCCAAACCCTGTGCACCAGCAGCAAGCGTGCCCTGCTGTGGCGCATCTGTGCCCTCACCTTCGTGCTTTCGGCCATTCTCGACAACCTCACCACGAGCATCGTGATGGTCATGATACTGCGCAAACTCGTGAAGAACCACCACGACCGCCTGCTTTATGCCTCGATGGTTGTGATAGCCGCCAACTCAGGCGGTGCCTTCTCGCCCATCGGCGACGTCACCACCATTATGCTCTGGAACCGCAACCTCATCACCGCCCCCGGCGTGTTAAGCGAAATCTTCATTCCCTCGCTCCTCTCCATGGCGGTGCCTGCCTACATCGTGTCGCTGGGCCTCAAAGGCAAGCTCGACACCCACGACACAGCCTGCACCCGCAGCGAGAGTGAAGTGCTCACCGACCGCCAGCGCAAACTCATCTTTGTGCTCGGCGTGGGCGGCCTCGTCTTTGTGCCCGTGTTCAAGACCATCACCCACCTGCCGCCCTTCGTGGGCATACTGCTCGTGCTCGGCGTGCTCTGGACGGTGACCGAAGTCTTCTACCGCCACCTGCCCCACACCAGCGACAAGGGCGGCACGCAGCGTCGCGTCACCAACATGCTTTCGCGCATCGACATGAGTACCATCCTCTTCTTCCTCGGCATCCTCATGGCGGTGGCCTGCCTCGAAACCATCGGCGCGCTCACCCTGCTGGGCCAGGGGCTCGACGTAGCCTTCCAGGGCAACCACTTCCTCGTGACGGGCATCATCGGTGTGCTCTCCAGCATTGTAGACAACGTGCCCCTCGTGGCCGGCTGCATGGGCATGTATCCCATGGCTGCCGTGGGCGACATGGCGCAGGACGGCATCTTCTGGCAACTCCTGGCCTACTGTGCCGGCGTGGGCGGCTCCATGCTCATCATAGGCTCAGCCGCCGGTGTCGTTGTCATGGGTCTGGAAAAGATAACCTTCGGGTGGTACATGAAGCACATCACCTGGATAGCCTTCGTGGGCTACCTCGTCGGCATACTGGCCTACTACGTGCAGAAGGTCGTTCTCGGCTTCTGACGCCACGCCGCCCCGACCGTCTCTCTTCCCCCAAAACACACGCCCCGAGGGTGCACACCGCCGCACCCTCGGGGCGTGTGCCCTCTATGTCTTGGCTGCGGTTCGGGCTGAGAAAATGAAAAACCTGCGGCTTTTCTTTTCACCTCCTCTCACCTTGCGCTATCTTTCGATAAGATAGGCTGCGGTTCGGGATGAGAAAATGAAAAAGCTCCGCATTTTCTTTTCACCTCCTCTCACCTTGCGCTATCTTTGCAGCATAATGGTATATTGTGCACTGCGCGAATGGCTCCTATATTATATATGCGTATGAAATTTCCTATCGGTATACAGACCTTCGAGAAGATCAGAGAAGATGACTTCGTTTATGTAGACAAGACGGAGTTGGTTTATGACCTTGTCTCTACCTGTAATGTGGTATGCCTCGGCCGCCCGCGCCGCTTCGGTAAGAGTTTGCTGCTTTCCACCATCAAAGCCTATTTTCAAGGCAAGAAGGAACTGTTCAAGGGGCTGGCCATGGAGCGTCTGGAGCAGGAATGGAATGTGCATCCCGTGATACATTTCTCTTTCGGCAGTGGAAATTACACCAAGCCGGGAGAGTTGGAGAACGTGCTGCATGGCCTCTTGTCGCGAGAGGAGGCGATGTATGGCGTCACAGAGAGATTGGAGAGTTTGGGCCTGCGGTTATCCGAGCTCATCAAGGCCGCTTACGAAAAAACCGGCCAAAAGGTGGTCGTGCTCATCGACGAATATGACAAACCCCTGCTCGACGTGATGGACGAGCAGTTGTGGTTGGAAGTGGGCGGCCGCAAAATCACCTTCGAGGAGAACAACCGCAACATCCTGCGCGGTGTCTATTCCGTATTCAAAGATGCCGACGAATACCTGCGATTCGTCATGCTCACGGGCGTCACCAAGTTCTCGCAGATCAGTGTGTTCAGCGGTTTCAACCAGCCCAAGGACATCACCATGGACTTCCGCTACGAGGGCATCTGCGGCATCACGGCCGAGGAGATGGAGGCGTATTTCGCCGAACCGATTGCGGAACTCGCCGCCAGGGAAAGGGTGAGCGTGGAAGAAGAAAAGCAACTGCTGCGCAGACAATACGACGGCTACCACTTTGGTGAAGAAATGCTGGACGTGTACAATCCGTTCTCTTTGCTGAATTGCTTCGATCAGCTCAGTCGCCGCGACTACTGGTTCCGCACCGGTACGCCCATCTATCTCAAAAAATTGCTCGAGCACACCGACACGTGCTTCAACGAATTAGCAGGGAAATGGTACGACAGTTCCGAGTTTGTAGACTACAGGGCCGACGTGCAACGCCCCCTGCCCATGATTTACCAGAGTGGCTATTTAACCATCAAGCAATACAATCGTGAGGACGGAGAATACCTCCTCGATTTTCCCAACGAGGAGGTTCGCAAGGGCTTCGTCAACATGCTCTCCACGGGCTACTTTGCCCAGAACGACGTGGAGCACCGCACCTGGATAGACCGTGTGCGCCGAGCCCTGCGCACCGGCGACCTCGACACCTTCCATCTTGAACTCAAGTCGCTGCTCGCCTCCGTGTCCTATCGCTTTCACGACAAGAAAGACGAGCGGCAGAACGAGCGGCATTTCCAGTACACCTTCTACCTCATCATGCAGATG
>SFEP01000017.1 GCA_004557185.1 Bacteroidales bacterium | reverse complement strand
AATGATCTACGAAAGTAGAAATTTAAGAATGGGGTTAGCCCGCTTGTGAAGTGTAGAATATATGCCACATCTACGAAAGTAGAAATTTAAGAATGGGGTTAGCCTGCGTGCGCACATACGCACACACACAAACATCTACGAAAGTAGAAATTTAAGAATGGGGTTAGCCCCCATTTATGTGTGCAATATTACGAAATATTACTTATAATGAGGGGAAAAGGGATGGATTTTTTCGGAGATTTCTCGTACACCTCGCTTGTGGGTAGGCTTGCAGAAGGTATATAAGATAAAGATAATGAAACATTTAGACATCGCTCCTCAAAAACATAGAGACGGAGGTTTGTTGTTTAGAAATAGACGACAGGCTGGTCTAAGTGGATGGCTCGACCGTATTTTTTGATTTTATCGTGATTTACATCGAAGAGCATGACACTGTCGGAAGCATCGAAGTGGCGGGCGAATGACTCGATGAGCGTGATGAGGTTGTCTGTGATGCGCTGTGTGTTCCTTAACTCGTAGACAGAGAACTGCAGCCTAATGGCTCCGTGTTTCGTTATCATTTTGGCAAAGCGATTGCGCTTGCGATCGTCGGAGATGTCGTAACTGATGATAATCATGTAAAGGTGTAAAGAGGATAGGACGTGGCTGGTTTCTGAGCCATGAAGCACCGGTAGAATTGCTGCACGTATTGAAAGATTTCGGTTTTTCGCTTTACCAGAGCATCGAAGAAGACTTTGTAGTAGTAGGCGCACTTTTCATGCTTCAGGCGGTATTCATTTTTGGTAAGCGTGAAGTCCTTCTCAGAGAACTGCTTGCGGTTGAAGGCCAGCAGGACGGTGTGGTCGATGATGCAGCGAAAGGGTTCGACAAGGTCGCAGACAAGGGACTTGCGCTTGAACCAGAGGCGGTGGTAGACGCCGATGTAGAGGTCGAAGCCAAAGAGGCGGAGGTTGCACTCCATGAAATTGAAGAGAATGGTGTAGCCTATGTCGAGTGTGACATTCATGGCATCGCACTTGGTGCGGGCATGGCGACCGTGCCAAGGCAGGTGCTGGAAGTAGGCTGTAAAGTAGACCTTGGCCAGTGCGCCCTCGAGCCCCATGAGTTGGCTGTAATCGGTGATATCGGGGAGGGTGTGGAGGGCAGCTTCGCAGGCATTGATGGCTTCGGCGGTGCAGGCATCCTTGCACCTTGTCTTGACGAGCAGGGCTTTTTGGTTGAGCGTTTTGTTGTAAACCAGTGTGCGGGCTACGGTGAGGTCGTGAGGCTGAAAGGTATGCTGGCGCTTGCGAAGCAGGTAATTGGCTTCGGCATAGTTGGCCCAAACAAAGACGGGGCGGAGGGTGGGTTTCACTACCACGAGTGCCACGCCGAACTGCCGGCACTTGTCGATGAGCGGCGTGGTGATGGTGATATCGCCAATGATGAAGAGCACAAGAAGCTTGGTGAAGGGGAACTTAGTGAGCGTTCGCCGTTCAACTCCATCGAGTTCTTCGAGCAGCAGTTCCCCGTTCTGCACGCGTAGTCCACGTTTGTGCTCCACGTTGTTGATAACGAAGATGGAGCGCATGGCTATGTCTTTATGTGTAAACATTGTCGCTGGTAGTTTTGTCGCACAGGTTGCAGTAAATGCAGTGGGCGCATTTGTTGGGGTTGACTGTGAAGGGTGTGACTGCAGGGTCATACGCCTTGAAACGTGAGATGAATGAGGCAAGTTCCTGCTTTTCGGCTTCGTGAGGAAGGTCAACGGGAAACATCTTGTTGGTAGAGATTTCGTAGAAGGCCAGTTGGCTGACGTTATAGCCCATTTCTTTAAGACAGAAGTACTGCCCCCATAGTTGGTAAAGTTGCCCGCGGAAGATGGCGGGCAACCTGTTTTTGCGTTCGATGAGCAGTTGTCGGTCTTGCTTGAAGAGGTCGATTTTGCCTGCTATGCCGAGTTCGTCGCAGTAAACGGGCATGGCCATGAGGTCGCACCGGCGTGTGCTACCGCTCTTTTGGTCAATGCCGCGATGTGCCTCGGTGCCTGCGGTTTGCGGGCGTGCCTTATAAACATCTTCTGCCGCCTCCATATACACGTTGTGTAGGTATATGGAGTATGGGCAGAAGATGAAATCATTCAGCGTGGAGAGCGGAATGTAGTCAGTCATGCAGATAGGGTTTCTGTTGGGCGAAGGAGAGCCACTCGGTCTTGGAAATGGCAAGTTTCATTTTGCCCACATCCTCAGCCTGCTTGATTTTGCTGATGAGCATTAGCCCTTTTCGTGCAATGTTGTAGGCGCCGTTAGCGTCGGCATTCTGCGGCTGGGCGGTGGAGCTGCGGCGACTGTCGTAGAAAAGGCCGTCGGCGTTGGCCACTGGCGACACGAGATAGTCCGTTTCGGTGCCCGTGATACTGTTGCGCATTTGCAATGTGAGTTTTAGCAGATGCAGTAGGCGCTCGAAGAACTTCTTTTCCTCCTGCTCGACGATGGCTGCTTTCAAGTCGGCGTGCAGGTCGATGCCGAATTCTTGGAAGAACTGCTTGAACTCTGTGGTAAGACATACCTCACGGTTTTCCCACTGTGCATTCTTCTCGCCGTTGCGGAACGTCTCGATGCGTTCGCCCCAGGTGCAGAGGGTCCAATGGGTGCGGGTGCCTTCGGCCTTTTTGTGGAAGTCGTTGTAATCGAACTCAAACTCGAACCAATCGTTCGTGGGGTTGTAGCGTATGCTGAGGAACTTATCAAAGAAATCCCTCGCATTTTTGACGTTCGTGTAGTTCGTATCGAGCAGGTTGACAAATCCTGTAACGGGGTCAATTTTCGAGGTATTCCAGGCATCTACGTAGAAGAGGAAGCCGCTTTGCTTGCCCATTTCCTTGAAACTGGTGAAACGCTCGGCCAACTGATAGGCCTTAAGGAGGCCACCGGGCAGGGTGGCGTTCTGCCGCTTGTTGACCATGTAATTGAGTTTGTCGATAAGTTTCCTTTCGAACGATTGGTAAACCTGTTTCTCCACCTTGATGCGTGAACGCTTGAAACCGAAGTTGAGGTCTTCGAGCACGACGATGGCGTGATACTTGACGATGAGCTGGCTCAGAATGTGCACCACCTGCGAGAGGTAGCCCTCTTTGAGGTCTTTGATTTTGTCGATGGTTTCCCAGTCCCTGCGTGCCTTCTGGCGTTGCTCCTCACGAGCGTCAAGCAGTGCGTGGTAGTTGGTGTGCATGCTGTGCTCGGCATCGAAGCTCTCAATCATGTTGAGCGAGCGCTGCTCGACAATGTTTCCGTGGCTGTCGATGACGGTGAGGTAAAGCAGATGGCGTTCGCCACGGTCGATGCCAATGACGTGTGTGGCTTGGGCCTGCTTGAGGTATTCGCGCACCATATTGTTAATGTTCACGTAGGCTTTGGCCTTAAAGTTCAAGCGAATGGGCACGTGGAAGAGGAACTTGTCGACCGTGAAGCGCTTGTCCTTGATAAGATCGTAGGCGAAGAGACTTGTTTTCGTTGTATCGCGCCTTTGCCGTATGGGCTGGTTGGCGGGGTGTGTGGGCTTTTTGCAGACGATGCTCTTGGGACGGTAAAACATTTCGGCCTGCCCGTTGAGTTTGTAGACCACGTCGGCCAGGTTATGAGGGTCGAACAGTGCTTTCCAGTAAAGCGTGTGCATATTGGGCGTGCCTTTGCTGTGTGCTGAAAAGTCCTTGTTGTAAAGCTGAAAGAGGTACATTTTCCCCTCGTCAACCCATTGTTGCACAAAGCTTACCGACACGGGTTTGAAGGTTATACGGTAAAGCAGTGTGTCAATATAGCTGTAGAAAGAACTGATGTCGGCATATTCCTCGACGTGAACACTTGATAGGTCGTAGCATTGTGTGCCCTTGTAACTCCGGAGGAAGTCCATGCAGAATTGCAGCCAGATTTTCACAGCATGGTCATAGCCCTCAGGGTCTGCCATGGTTTCGAGGTAACCCTTCTGGATTTTCTTGTATTTCTTATTGCCCCCGTAGGTTACATTGTTAAGGTCGAAAATCTCCTTGGTGATAGTGAGTGGGCGGAGGAATTCCTTTCCTGAGAGCACGTAGTCGTCTGTGCTTTGGGCAAAGTGCTTCTTAACATCCTTCTTTTGTGTGCTACACTTGGGTATCATGACCGAAGCGTCCTTGAAGAGTTTGTACACCATCTTCTCGTAGCATTCACCCTCGTGGGGCATGGTCTTGTTTAGCAGTTTCTTGCTACCTTTATCCATAATGCCAAGATAGTAAAGCCCGTTGCGACGCAGGATAATTGTGGCATTGTCGCTCTCTTTGTTCTCGTCCCAGCCCGCAAAGAGCGTGGGATTCGCAAAGTTCAACTTGATCTTGGCGCGTGAGTAGGGTTTCTTGGTGGTATAGTTGCGCACCATATTGTAGAGAGGCGTAAGCTGGTCAAGCACCTCCCACAACACCGTCAGCTCGCCAACGAAGCGGTTGTCCTTGTAACTCTCCTTATCGCCTCCAATCAAAGGTTTCACAAAGGACTGCAGGTCTTTGATGGCATCAAGCAGATTCTTGATTTTCTCCTTACTTTCCTTTTCCAGCATGATAGGGTTGGAGGACGAATAGGTGGCATGGAGAAGTGAAGCCGCCTCAGCTTGGGCTTGGGCTATCTGCACAAAGAGGTTATCCGCGTGCTCGGAGGAAATGCGGGTAGCGCCCAAGTCGGCGAAATAAGCTTCGATAGAGGGCGGCATGCAGAGGCCATCCTCACTCACAGATGCTGAATTGTCTGTTGTGGCATCAATGTCGCATTTTTTGCTTTCATAGTATGCCTTCAGACATTCGTCGATGTAGTATATACTGAAGCAAGACGTGTTCTTATAGGTTTTCTTGAGTTGTTCCTCATAAGCCTCGGTTTCTTTCTTGCTTGCAGTAGCATGGTCTTTGTTCTTCATGTCGGCCAAGATGGCTTCTTGGATAACATTCCAGTGTTTGCACAATCGTTGCGAAATCAGCTCAAGCTGGCGGTCGTTGTTGATGTAAATGCCCTTGGTATCGTAATCGCCTATGGTGCACAGTAGATTCTGCAGTCTGCTATTTTCCAGCACGTGTTGTGTGAAAGCGTCGTTGAAGCTTCGCACTGCATCTATCACCTGCAAGTCGCACTCAAAGCTCTCAGGCAACCATGAAAAAGACTGCCTGTCGCTCAAAATCTGCTTATAGAGCGTCTTCATCTTAGGGAGTTTCGCCTCTTTGTGCTGCTGGTTATACAGGTTCACATATTGGTTGATGCCCTGAATGTGCTCATGCTCGGGTGTGCTGTCATCCACTCGTCCGCCAATCACGGTATTGTAAGTATCGATGGCGCACTGAGTGAGTAAGTGGTCGTAATGTTCCACGCAGAATAGTTGCTCCACATGAGCGACGCCAGTGAGGCCTTTCATGGCTTCGCTGAGAGCTTCGAGTTGCACCTTCAAATCAGGCACAGCAGCAAGTTTGGCATAGGTCGCCACATTGTCGAGAAACTTGGGGAGGTTCTCGTCGATGAGCCGGTAGGCCACGGCTGTGGCTTGTGCTTTGTCGGTATAAATGTTTTGCCGGTTCTCGTGAAATCCGCCAAAGTAAGTGGTAAATCCATTGAACTCGCTGATGACAGCCAATGCTTCGTTGCGCGACATTCCTTGTAGGGCCTCCAGTGGTGCGGACTTGACGAATTTCACCAGATCGGCCTCTTCACCCTTCACTTCAATGAGTTCTTTTTTGAAAAGGTTTTTGAACCCTTCTGTCTGCTTCAGCTGTTTGACCACCAGCTGGCGCAGTTCTTCGCTCAAACTGTCGAGCTTTTCGTTAGCCTTTGCGTCGCGGTTGGAGCTGAAGTAGCATACGCTGTATTCGGCTAGCTTTTCAGCCGCAACGTGGCTGCCGGTGGAATCCAAGCCCTGTGAAAGTGCGCGTTCAATGAAATCCTTGTGATAGGAGTCGATGAGTTTCTTCACCTTTACGTAACTCTCGGCACGGTGCTCATCTTGCTTCAACATGTCGCTTTTAAGGAGGTTTTCCAAAGTCTTGCCTATCGGTCTGGCTTCAAAACACAGTGTTTTGTCAATCGGATAGAGTCCGATGAAGTCGTCGAAATGTGTAATCATAACGTATAAGTTTGGTTAATAATTGTCGTTGGCAATGGCTCTAAGCCTGCGTTCGCGTCCCACAGTTTCCTGATAATGGCATTTGCCCCAACCCTTTTCCAGCCTGTTGGCCTTGATGAGGTTGTCGAACCACCAGTCGTAGTGCTCGCGAGTGATGAATTGCAGGTCCCAAGCCTCGTGTACGAGTGCCGCCACAGAGAGGCCATACACCTCGTGCAGATCGATGAGTTCGTCAAGATAGAGTTTGGTGCGAGGCGTGCAACCCAATTCTTCCTTCAAGGTGTCAGGTGGTAGCATGAAGAATGCGGCGAACGTATTGCAGAGGCTTTCACGTTCTTTTTCATCAGCAGTTTGAGGCATTTGCAGCAACAGGTGCCCCAATTCGTGTGCGGCGGTAAAGCGAAGTCGCTCCGTGGTGTGTTTGTCCTTGTGCGTATCAAGCACAACAAGTGGATGGGTGCCGTCGGCCCAAGTGCACAGGCCCAGTACATTCTTGGGTAGTTTGGTGGTGAGAATTTTAATTCCCTTGCGCTCCATGAGCCGCAGCACGCTTGGCAAGGGTCCATCGCCGCAGTTCCATGCCTGGCGCAGGGCGTAGGCAGCCCGTGCAATGCTCTTGCTGTCGCTCACATCCATGTGCTTAAGAGGATTGACAAAGTGTGGCACCATGTGGAGTTCCCTCTCGGTGCGTAGGTATTGCTCGGCCCAGAAAGCGAGTTGTGCCTCGATAGCCCGTGTCTGCTCGGTGCTGAGCACCTCGTTGCATGTGCGACGCAACATAGGTAGGTCGATGCTTACGCCTTTTCCCTTGAGATAATCTACACTGATATCCAGACTGCGGGCCAATATGAATAGAGTCTGTTCTTTGGGTTGCATAAGCCCCGTTTCGTACTTTGAGATACTTTGTTTGGTTATATAGCCTCCCGTCAACTGCGATAGGTGTTCCATACTCCACCGCTTGTGTAGTCTGGCCATGCGTAAACGCAGAGCAATATCCGTGTTCTTCATATATAGATAAATATTATATGGTGACAAATATATACATTATCATTCAAATGACAACTTTTTCTTGTAAAAAGCAAAGTGCTACGGTAAAGTTCTTGGCAGTCATCCGCCGCAAGTGGCATTTCGCATCCAAGCAGCCAAATACGGCCTTGCATATGGAACAAGCCTGCTGCCTTCATCACTACGACGCCTGTCCTTCGTCGCCCTCAACCTGCGGCAGGGGGGCGTGGTTGCAGCACTCGTAGAGGCGGCGGTAGAAGGCGTGGCGGCAGAGGGTGGCGGCGGAACCGAGGATGACGAGCTTCATGCGGGCTCGCGTCATGGCTACGTTCATGCGGCGCAGGTCGTGCAGGAAACCTATCTGCCCTTCGTCGTTGGCCCGCACAAGGCTTACCAGCACCACGTCGCGCTCCTGACCCTGAAAGGCGTCGACGGTGTTGACCGTGATGTGGCGGTGCAGGGGACGCAGCACGGTGTCGTGCCGCAAGAGCGAGCGCAGGAACTGCACCTGGGCACGGTAGGGCGAGATGATGCCGAAGTCAACACGCTCCTCCTTGAGGCGGTGCAGCCCCATGCGTTGCACATAGCGCCGCAGCACGGCCAGCGTGAGGCGGGCCTCGGTTTTGTTGATGCGGCCGTAGTGGTCGCCCACATATTCCTCGTGCGGCGCGTCGGGCATGGTCGAGGTGTCTACCCACTCCAGCGGCTCGTCGATTTCGGCCAGCAGCGTGCGCTGACGCACCTCGGGGGCGGCGGTGAGGTGGCCTCCGTAGAACCATTCAGACGAGAAACGCATGAGTGCCTCGTTCATGCGATACTGCACCGTGAGCAGGCGCACCACGTCGGGCTTGCGTTCGGCCAGGTGCTCCATGAGCGTCACGCCCAGTCCGCCGCGCAGGGCTGCGGGGCACTTGATGGTGGGCGGCAACTGCTTGTGGTCGCCGGCCAGAATGACGCGGTCGGCGCGCAGCATGGCTATCCAGCAGGCTGCCTCGAGTGCCTGCGCTGCTTCGTCGATGAAGAGGGTGTGAAAGCGGCGGCCCGCCATGAGCGTGCCGGCGGAGCCTGTCAGGGTGCAGGCTATGACGCGCGCCCCGTCGAAGAGGGCGTGGCGAATGCGCAGTTCGAGTTCGTCAGCCCGTTCGCGCAAGCGGGCCACCTTTTGGTGAAAATGCTCGCCTCGCCCCTTGCGTGGCTGACTGTAGAGTTGGCGTATGGTGCGCCGCACCTGCCACAGCGCGGGGTAGTCGGGGTGTGCCTCGAAACGGCGTTCGTAGGTGTGTGCCAGCATGTCCTCGGTGACGCGGGCGGGGTTGCCCACCCTCAGCACGCTGATGCCGCGCGAGGCAAGTTGGCTGCAAATCCAGTCGACGGCGGTGTTGCTCTGCGCACACACCAGCACCTGGGGCTCGCGGCGCAGCACGAGGTCGATGCCCTCGATGAGCGTGGTGGTTTTGCCCGTGCCGGGAGGGCCGTGCACGATGAGTACGTCCTTGGCTCGGAGCAGGTCGTTCACCGCCGCCTCCTGCGAGGCATTGAGCCACGGCAGACTCACGGGCTGGGCGGGTGCGGCGCCCCAGGCAGCGGGCTGCGTGCCGTGCATGAGGTCGCGCAGGTAGGCCGTGCGGCCCTTGTCGGCCTGCATCACCTGGCGCAGGGCGTCGAACATCACCTGGTAGGAATAGTCGTCGAAGAAGAGTTGCACACCGCCGCGCTGCATGCTCTGCAAACGCGAGAGGGCCGCCTCGCCGGGGAGTTCGACCACCATGCGTCGCGCCTCGGCATAACTCACCGTGGCCTTGAAGGGCAGATACGTCAGTCCGCCCGCAGCATCCTGCTCGAAGAAGGTGACGGCGCGTCCGTACTCAAAGTTGTGGTCGGCCTCGTCGTCGGCCTCGCGCAGTATTTCCACCACAAAGCGGTCGAGCGAGTTGTAGTAAGCCCGCCCCACGCTCACGGGGAACCAGCAATCGCCGCGTCGCACCTTGCGGTCGATGCCCATCACGGCCGTCTCTCGGCGGAAGGCTTCCTTTTCATATTCATATTCCAGCCGCAGCAGTTCCAGCTGCTTGGCCAGGCTCAGGGGTTGGTTTGTCATTATCGGTTAAAGAAATTTCGGCACGTCCACACGTCTCCTGTCTGCACGTCACGGCACACAAGCCGCATGGGGCGCGGCAAAAGTAGGGATAAATGCGTACATTTGCACCGCTCCTTTCCTTCTAAATCCTACCCAACCCATGAAGCACCTTCTACCTCCCCGCATTTTACTCCTTATTATATATATGTGGCCCATGCTGCTGCTTGCCGCCACGCCGCGCAAGCGTCCGCTGCACTTTGTGCCGGCCGACAGCGTGATGACGTGGGGCTACGACGGCACAGACTTCCGCCTGATGGCGCTGGCCACCGACAGCACCCTGACCAGCCACACCGTGCGGCTCACACGCCACGACTGGAAGGCCCGCCGCTCGCTGCCCCAGCAGTGGGAACAACGGGTGAGCCGCGAACGCAGCCGGTTGCTGGCCGACGACCCTATGCTGGCCGCGGCGGCCCTACACGAGGCGGCGCGCATGTGGCTCCTTACGGGGCAGGCATGGCACTTCGACCTCGTGGAGCACCTCATCTACAGCACACTCATTCCCGCCGTCAGCATCGACGCGCTGCCCGCCAACAGCATGCCGCGCTGGATGGCGGCGCAGGCCCTCATCGACGCCCCGGGCATGCTCATGGGCTACGATGGCGACGACCTTTGGCTCAACTTCTACACCAACGCCACCACACGGGTGCACACCGCCACGCGCAGCTACATGCTCGACCTCATCACCGACATGCCCCGGCAAGGACAGGTGCGGCTGCGCTTCATGCACCTCAAGGAGGGCAAGCCCTTCACGCTTCACTTGCGCATGCCCCACTGGGCCGTGCAGCGCGACCACCCTTTGGCTCCCCCCGTGGCGGCCGATGCGCAGCGCACCATGCCGGCCATTTATGTGAGCGGGCATGAATGGGACAACGTGGTGCCCGATGCCGACGGCTACATCCATCTGACGCGTTCCTGGCGCTCGGGCGATGAGGTCTACTTCACCCTGCCTGTGCAAAACTTCGCCGCGCCGAAGGGCATGCAATAAGGCCGAGGCCACATTATAGCAGCATGCCGCACGTGGCAAGAGCGGGAAAATGCTTACATTTGCGCAGTGCGTGAACACGGTGCTTATGCGCCCCACCACTGCGAACTATGAAAATCACAACATCTTACATACTATGATTACCAAAAAATCCATGGACTTCATCCTACCTTTTCGCGCCATGGCATCGCTCAAAGACCATGCACTTGGGCGTTACACATTGGGCTTCACGAAGAGGTCTCTATCCCTCTGCACCCTCGTGCTCGGCTGGTTGGCGTGTGCCCTCGCGGTGCAGGCTCAGACGTTCAGCAAGGGCACGCTCTACCACGTGCTGCCGCAGGCCAAGGCGGGCTACGCCGTGACGCTCCAAGCCGACGGACGGCTGGGCTTGGCCAAACTCGACCACGAGGCCGCCGCACAGCATTTCACCATGAACGAGCTCTCGGGGGCATGGCGCATCATCAACCCCTTCGAGAACCTGGCGCTGCGCACCGCCGGCGACGCCCTGGAAGCAGGCGAGAACAACGGGTCGGACGAGGCTCAGCTGTGGAACACAGTGCCCGACGGCAACGCCCTGCTGCTCGTGCCCACCAACCGTCCCACCGTAGCCGCAGCCTGCGTGGGCGACAAACTGGTGCTGCTGCCCGTGGAGAAGGCACGCGGCAACCGCACGGCACACTTCAGCATCGAGCGGGCCGAGCGGGCGGGCTTCGACGTGTCGCTCACCTACCGCATCCGTTCGGTTGCCCAACCCTCGCTGGTGCTGGGCAACGGCGACTCGGGTGAAAACAACGCCCGCATTGTGAGCGAAGAGGCCGACGTGATGAACCGCGGACAGTACTGGAACATCAAGATGCTCTCGCTCACCTGCTGCGTGGTTGAAAATGCCTTTTACCCCCAAAACTTCGACGACGGCGGCGGCAACGCCTCCATCGACTACCTGCTGCAATGGCCGGCGCAGGAGGGCGTGTGGAATAATGCACGCTTCACCTTCGAGCCGGTCAGCGGCCAGCCCGCCACCTACCGCATACGCTCACTCGGCGCCAGCAAGGCGCAGAAAATGTACAGCCTGCGCAACGGACGCCTGCTGAGCGTAGACTACGACGCCGCCGACCGCCAGGCATGGTTCACCTTCGAGCAGGTGGAGAAACCCAAAATCAAGTCGCCCTATTGGGAAGACGAAACCATTTTTGCCGAAAACAAAGAGGCGGGCCACGCCACCTTCATGCCGTATGCCAACGAGCAGGAGATGCTGGCCGATGCCGCCTACTACGCCACCCCCTGGACCACGCCGCACAGCAGCCGCTACCTGCCGCTCAACGGCACCTGGAAGTTCCATTTCGTGAGCGAACCCTCGCAGCGCCCGCTCGACTTCTGGCACGAGGGCTACGACGTGTCGGGCTGGGACACCATTCCCGTGCCCTCCAACTGGGAGATGCAGGGCTACGACCGCCCCATTTACGCCAACGTGGAATATCCGCACGGCAACACGCCGCCCTACATCAAGGCACGCCCCGGCTTTAACGACGGCGGCAAGAACTACGGCATCAACCCCGTGGGCAGCTACGTGCGCACCTTCGAGGTGCCCGCCGCCTGGCAGGGCGAACGCACCTTCGTGCACTTCGGCGGCATCTACTCAGCAGCCTTCGTGTGGCTCAACGGGCAGTATGTGGGCTACACGCAGGGAGCCAACAACGTGGCCGAGTTCGACGTGACACCCTACCTGCGCACGGGGTCCAACACGCTGGCCGTGCAGGTGTTCCGCTGGTCCGACGGCTCCTACCTCGAGTGCCAGGACATGTTCCGCATGTCGGGCATCTTCCGCGAGGTGCATCTCTACACCACGCCGCGCCTTGCCGTGCGCGACCACTACATCACCACGCAGCCCGCTGCCGACGGTAGCCGCGCCGACGTCACGGTGCGCCTCAGCATCGACAACCGCGAGCAACTCGCCCAGGGCAAAACGCTCCTGCTGCGCCTCTTCAGTCCGCAGGGCACACTCGTGCAGGAACTGACGGCAGCCGTAGCCCAAGAGCACACGACTGAAAAATGCGTTACCTTCCAGGTGGCCAACCCGCAGCTATGGAGCGCCGAGCATCCGCACCTCTACACCCTACACGTGGTGCAGCGCAACGAGGCCGGACGCGACGAAATGGCCTTCAGCACAAAGGTGGGCATACGCAGCGTGGAGGTGAAGGGCGCACAACTTTACGTGAACGGACGCAAAGTGCTCCTCAAGGGCGTGAACCGACACGACTCGTCGCCCATCCACGGTCGCGCCGTGACGGTAGACGAGATGCTGCGCGACGTGCTGCTCATGAAGCAGAACAACATCAACACCATCCGCACCTCGCACTATCCCAACGACGCCCGCATGTATGCCATGTACGACCACTACGGCCTGTACACCTGCGACGAGGCTGACCTCGAGGACCACGCCAACCAGTCCATCTCCGACCGCGCCTCGTGGATTCCAGCCTTCGTCGACCGCATCGACCGCATGGTGCTGCGCGACCGCAACCACCCCTGCGTAGTGATGTGGAGCCTGGGCAACGAGGCAGGCGCCGGCAAGAACTTCAAAGACTGCTACGAGGCTGCCAAACGCCTTGACAACCGACCCGTGCACTACGAGGGTACACGCATGAACGGCGAATACGGCGGCGGACTGTACTCCGACTTCTACTCGAAAATGTATCCTGGCATGGCCTGGATGAACCGCAACACTTCGGGCCTCGACAAGCCCATGTTCCTGTGCGAATATGCCCACGCCATGGGCAACGCCATCGGAAACCTGAGCGAATACTGGCAGGTGATCGAGCAGAGCGACGCCACCATCGGCGGTTGCATCTGGGACTGGGTAGACCAGGCCATCTACGAGCCGCGCGAACTCAAACAGGGCGTCAGGAAACTGCGCACAGGCTACGACTTCCCCGGTCCGCACCAGGGCAATTTCTGCTCGAACGGCGTCATTCCCGCCACCCGCGAGGAGAGCCCCAAACTCAAGGAGGTGAAGGCGGCCTATGCCTACGTGAAATTCGGCACACCACGCTACGACGCTGCCGCCGGCACGGTGACGGTGACGCTGCGCAACGGCTACGCCTTCCGCAACCTCAACGAAATGACACTGCGCGCCGAGGCTCTCCTCGACGGCCGGGTGAAGAAGGTGCACACGCTGCGCCTGCCCAGCGTGCAGCCTGGCGACAGCACCACGCTCACACTGAAAGTGCCCAAGGCCAAGGCTGCCAAAGGCACGCTGCCCGAGCTCTGCCTCAACCTGCACGTGCTGCTGCGCGAGGCACAAACCTTTGCCCCAGCCGGCCACGAGGTGGCACTGCACCAGTATGTGCTGCGCAAACGCGGCCCGCTGCCACAGTTGCAGGCCGATGCCAAGGCGCCCCACATGCTCCAGACGGGTGCGCTGCACGAAACGAAGATTGGCAACAGCCGAGTGCAGCTGACCTTCGACAACCGCACGGCATGCCTCACAGGGCTGGCCTTCGACGGCCGCCAGGTACTGGCCGAGCAGGGCGGCTTCAGCTTCGACAACCACCGCTGGATAGAAAACGACCGCTATGGCCACACCGACCCCGAAATGGAGGCCGAGGGACAAATAGAGGTGAGCGAAAAGCAGGGGGCCACCGTCATACGCACAGAGCGCAAGGGCAAACTCTGCAGCACGGTCATTACCTACACGGTGTACCCGCAAGGCGTAGTCGATGTGGAGGCAGCGTTCACGCCCCACACCGACGGGCTGCGCCGCGCGGGCCTTTCGTGCCGCCTCGACAGCGCCCTGCAACGGGTGAACTACTACGCGCTCGGTCCGTGGGAGAACTACATCGACCGCAAGGACGGCGTGACGCTGGGCCGCTATACCGACACAGTAAACAGCATGGCTGTGAACTACGTGAAACCGCAAACCTGCGGCGGCCGCGAACAGCTGCGTGAGGTAACCTTCACCGCGCCCGACGGCTTCGGTCTGCAGGTGAGCACGCAGGGCGACGTGGCCTTCACGGCCCTGCCCTACACCGACGCCGACCTCATGCACGCCCAGCACATGTGGGAGTTGCAGCGCCGCCCCTACACCGTGGTGCACTTCGACGCCTGGCACCGTGGCGTGGGCAACGCCTCGTGCGGACAGGACGTCGACACACTGCCGCAGTACCGCGTGCCCAACCGCCCGCTGCGCTACACCCTGCGTCTGCAGCGAGCCAAGTAAGCACCGCACCGCCCTACCCCACCCCATGCCACGCCCCGCACATGCCGCCAGTCAGCCTTGCCATGTGCGGGGCGTTGGCATGGAGCAGGGCACGAAGGTATGGCAGCAGCCAGCCCCCGCCATAGAATAGTCATACTGCGGGCACCCCTTCCCGCTGCATCCGCCTGAGGTGCGACACCGACATGGCCGCGCGGGACTGCTCTCCGCCGCAGGCAGCAGGCAGCGCAGTGAAAGGGGGAAGCGGGTGGTGGAAAATAGATGCTACGTAAAATTTTTTACGTACGACGTGAGTTTTTTTACGTACGACGTGAGAAATTTTACGTAGCATCCCGTTTTATCCCTCAGCCGCCCCGCCGGAAACAGATACCGTGGCAGAAAGCTTCCACGGCGGGGGAAGTTTCTTCCACGGCACCCCGTTTTTTATTCATCCGACCGGCCGCAGAATAGAAGTCACCTGAACACAGAACAGGTGCGCCATGGCGGGCCTCAGCGTTTGCCTGTGGCCCAGAGGCCGAGCATGGTGAGCAGGCCGTTGAGCATGAGGAGTTCGTAGCCGAAGCGGTAGTTCCACCACAGCGGTGCACCGTAGTCGAGCAGGGCGCAGAGGAGGGGGGCGGCCAGGCAGACGATGGGGGCGAGGCGGTCGTTGATGGGGCGGCGCGTGAGCAGGCCGTAGGCGTAGAGGCCAAGCAGGGGGCCGTAGGTGTAGGAGGCCATGACGTAGATGGCGTTGATGACGCTGCCGCTGCCCACAGCCTTGTAGGCCACAATGCAGAGGGCAAAGGCCAGTGTGAGGAGCAGGTGCACGCGGCGGCGTGTGCGGCGGTCGGCAGCCTGCTCGGTGCCGCTGCGCTCCATGCCGAGGAGGTCGATGCACACGGTGGTGGTGAGGGCTGTGAGGGCCGAGTCGGCGCTCGAGAAGGCGGCTGCCACAAGGCCGAGCGTGAAGGGCAGCACCACCCAGGTGCCCAGGGCGCCGCTCTGCACGAGCATGGGCATGAGTTCGTCGCCCGCGGCGGGGATGGGCAGTGCGCGCGCGGTGCACAGGGCGTAGAGCACGATGCCGAGACCCAGAAAGAGGGCGTTGACGGGCAGAAAGGCGAGGCCGTAGGTGCACATGTCCTTCTGTGCATCGCGCAGGGAGCGGCAGGTGAGGTTCTTCTGCATCATGTCCTGGTCGAGCCCCGTCATGACAATGACGATGAACACGCCGCTGAGAAACTGCCTCCAGAAGGCTTGCGGACTGGCGGCGTCCCACTCGAAGAGGCGGCACATGTCGCTCTGGCTGACCATTTGCACCACGCCGCCTGCCGTGAGGTGCATTTGCTGCGCCGCAGCCACCAGCATGCAGCCTGCGGCCAGCAGCAGGCAGGCCGTTTGCAGTGCATCGGTGCGCACAAGCGTTTGCATGCCGGCGCGGCGGGTGTAGAGCCAGATGAAGAGGAGCGACAGCCCCACGGTGAGGGGGAAGGCTGCCGCCTCAAGGCCCCAGGGGGCGAGCAGGGGGAGGCTGAGAAAGCGGTTGATGACGAGGCACACGATGTAGAGCCGGGCGGCCGCACCAGTGAGTTTGCTGAGCACGAAGAAGAGTGCCCCCGTGCGGTGCGTGCGGGGGCCGAAGCGCTGGCCAAGCCAGGAGTAGATGCTGGTGAGGCGCAGGCGGTAGTAGAGGGGCAGGAGCACGAGGGCCACCGCGGCGTAGCCCACGATGAAGCCCATGCACATTTGCAGGTAAGTGAGGCCCGTGCTTTTAGCCCAGCCCGGCACAGAGATGAAGGTGACGCCCGAAATGCTGGCGCCAATCATGCCAAAGGCCACCAAGACCCAGTGCGACGAACGGCCGGCGCGGAAAAAGGCGTCGTTGCCCTGCGCCCCGCCCCGTGCGCTGCGGCGCGAGAGGATGAGGAGCAGAAGAAAATAGGCCAGCCATGTGGCCAGCATGAGGAGGGAGGTGTGCATGGTGAGGAGGTGTGGAAGGCAAAAGAAAGAGGGGGAGGGAGCGTGTCGCAAAGGTGTGCGGCAGGCTCCCTCCCCCTGGCTGGTGCAGCGGCAGGCTGGGTGCACCGCACGCTATGACTGATGCCCGAAGCGCGGGGCGCGCACTACTGAACGATGCGGTGCAGCATGCGGAACGCAGCGTTCAGTTGTGGGCTATAGAACATGTAGGCGCACCAAAGCAGGGCGTACGTCATCATGCCTACGACGAGTGATGCAAGCAGCCACTTGCGCGCCCGGGCCGCCTTGCTGCGTGCTGCGGTGAGGTCGCCCAGATGAACCAGTGCGTTGGCACGCGCACTCCACCACACGGCAAGCATGCCGAGCGGAGGGCAGCATAACAACGTGGCGAGTACGGCCCACGGCAGGTAGTTGAAAGGGCGCTTGGCTGCGTGAGTGTGAGGGCGGGATGTCATGGGTGAGAGCTTATGTTCTATACAATATACCTTATTTACCTTAGATGCATAAATGCAAGAATCCCATAAAGGCTGTGGAACTTAACGCGCCCAAGGTGATTACACCGATGACGGTGCCCACCAAGCACCAGGTTTTGGCTTTTGCGCTCTGCTCAACGGCCTTTGCATAGTAGCCGTGCACGTAGAAGGTGGTGACGCGTGAGGAGTAGTAGAGCGCCAGAAGTCCGAAGGGCAAGCAGCAGCATAGGGTGGTGAATATGCTCCACAGCATATAGGAGTCGGGGCAGGAGGGTGGCATGTTCTGTGCGTGCTGGTTGGCGTCGACCGTGGTGAAGGGCGGCTGCGGGGGCGTGCCGCCGCCGCTGCGCCCGGCAAGCGGCATGAGGAAGGCTGCGAGTTCGGGTACGGAACCGGCGGGTGCCCAGTCGTTCATGCCGCGACACCACACCAGCATGTCGGGCTGCACACCTGCATCCTGCAAGCCCAGCGCACTGTAAGGGCCGTGCTGCTGGTTGTTGTAGTCAATGTAAAAGTAGTCCTTCATGTATTGTTTCTCGTGATAACGCTGGAAGTGAGACGCGGCGTAAGCCTTTATTTTTGCCTTCAAAAGTAAGCATTTTCAGCACAATGTGCAAATGCCTGCTGCTGCGTTTGCCGCAAGGCTGTCAGCAGTGGGCCACATTGCGCACCACGCCCCACAGCAGGTAGAGGGTGATGTAGACCACCACGGCCGTGCGCCCCTCGAGCACCAGGCGCCAACGCTGGCGGCGCGGCTCGGGCATCAGCCACTCCACCACGGCCAGCAGGGCCACATAGGGAAGGGCGAAGAAAAGGAAGGGGTTGTAATGCCACGCTGCCGCCCACTGGCCGTGCAGCGACGCATGCACCGCACGCTGAAAGCCGCAACCGGGGCAGTTGAGGCTTGTGAGCACCTTGAAGGGGCAACGAGGCAGCCAGGCGGCCTGCTCGGGGCTCACCACGTAGAGAACAAGCAGCACGGCCACGACGACGACCACCAGCAAGGAACGGTGCACCAGGCGGCGGGAAGGGGAGCATTTCATGCAGCGAAGGTAGGCATATTTCGCTGATTGGGCAACGCAGCCGCGCCCTTTCGTAGAGAGCCCAGCCGTGGGGCACGTGGTGGAAATAGCACTTTCAAGCCCCGCTCATGCCGCATATCGCAGATTTTCCATAAATTTGCCTGCGTAAGCTAACGTAGGCGCACCGCCCCCTCCGAGGCACGGCCGGGGTGTGTGCCCTGAGTGTTTGCTTGCCCCTGCTGCACGGCTGAATGGGCGGCGCACAGGCATTTTCAAGCAAATCAAAAAAAAACAAGATACATAATGGCAAAAGGAAAAGTGGATGCTCTGCTGGGCATCGTATTCGGCGACGAGGGCAAGGGTAAAGTGGTGGACTACTTTACGCCCCGCTACGACGTGGTGGCACGCTTTGCCGGCGGCCCTAATGCGGGACACACCATCATCTTCGACGGCAAGAAGTTTGTGCTGCGCAGCATTCCCTCGGGCATCTTCGACGAGAAGATAATCAACATCATAGGTAACGGCTGCGTGATTGCTCCCGACCTCTTCATGGCCGAGGCGCACGAACTGGAGGCCGCTGGCTACGAACTCACCGAACGCCTGCACATCAGCAAGCGGGCACACCTCATTCTGCCCACACACCGTGTGCTGGACCGCGCCTACGAGGCCGCCAAAGGCAAGAACAAGGTGGGCACCACGGGCAAAGGCATTGGCCCCACCTACAGCGACAAGGCTGCCCGCGTGGGATTGAGGGTAGGCGACATCCTGAACGACTTCGACACCAAATATCAGGCCCTGAAAGCGCGCCACGAGCAAATTCTGCGCGACCTGCACTACACCGACTACGACATTACGGAGGAGGAGAAGGTGTGGCTCGAAGGCGTGGACTACATGCGCAAGTTTCACCTGACGGACACCGAGGTGGAGCTGAACCAGGCACTGCTCGAGGGCAAAAACGTGCTGGCTGAAGGCGCACAGGGCTCGCTGCTCGACATTGACCACGGAACGTATCCCTACGTGTCGTCGTCGAACACTACAAGCGGCGGCGTGTGCACGGGACTCGGCGTTGCACCCAACAAAATTGACCGCATCTTCGGCATTTTCAAGGCTTACAGCACCCGCGTGGGCGGCGGTCCCTTCCCCGTGGAACTCTTCGACAGCGTGGGCGACACCATACGCCACATCGGCAACGAATATGGCGCCGTGACGGGGCGCAACCGCCGCTGCGGATGGCTCGACCTGGTGGCTCTGAAATATGCTATCATGATAAACGGCGTGACTGACCTCGTGATGATGAAGGGCGACGTGCTGGACGACTTCAACACCATCAAGGTGTGCACCGCTTACACCAAAGACGGCGAAACCCGCACCTCCATGCCCTACGACACCGAGGGATGGCAACCCGTCTACGAGGAACTGCCCGGCTGGAAAACGCCCCTCACCGCACTGCGCAGCGAGGCCGACTTCCCCGAGGCCTTCAAGCAATACATCGCCTACATCGAGCAAGCCACAGGCACGCCCATCAGCATCGTGTCGGTGGGGCCCGACCGCGACGCTACGATTATTCGATAGGGAGTGGGGGTGAGCGACAGGTGACGACTGAACAGGAATGGCACACAAGGACAAATCTATTGTTATGTGTGCCACTCTTTCTTTCCCACAGTATGACGCCGGGCGAACTAAGCAGCACAGACTTTTCAATTAAGTCCCATTTCAGCCCATCACCTGCACGCCACAATCTTCAAGGACACACATCAAGCAAAAATCCATCACAGTAAACTATATGAGAATACTATCCACACTTGCCCTTATGCTATGCTACTGGGGCTTCACTTGGGCACAGGACCGCGTTATCACCAAGGAAGGTGACGTAATGGAAGTTTACCGCGTAGACGTAGGATCTACGTTCATCTACTACACATTAGAAGACAAGGACGACGCGCCGCTGCAGAAAATAGCCAAGGCCGACGTGCTGATGATAAGGAAGAAGGACGGCACCAAGATAGATGTGACGGCCGCAGCAACAGCCACTGCGCCGGCTCCACCAGCACAGACAGGCCAGGCTGCCCAGCCAGGCATCGTCACACTGAAGCGCGAGGAACTCACAGCCGAGGGAAAGGCCGCCAACGATGCGCTGATGGAGAAGTTGAACTGTCACGTCGAGCTGGTGCTGAAAGAAAGCAAGCAGGAGGACGCAGGAAAAAAGAAGGCTAACAGAGGTTTTGCCATTCTTGGTGTGAAGCAAAACTCCGTAATTGCCAACGAGGATATTGAGGTGGGGGTGACATTGGGGACGAACTTTTACGAAAAGAAAACTTTCGTGTTCCATCCACTTGAAGTATACAAAACATTCTACGTTTCATCAGGATTCCGACTATATATTAGTTTTTCTGTAACAAACAAACAAAACAAAACACTCTACTTGGACTTGGGCAATACATTCTATGTGTCGCAAGGCCAACCCGTATGTTATTATGTCCCTACCTCCACAACTACGTCAAGTTCCAGTTCGGGTGGTGGAAGCCTTAATTTAGGTGCTGTGGCAGGTGCATTGGGCGTAGGCGGTGCAGTGGGGACGTTGGCCAGTGGCGTCTCCGTGGGTGGAGGCTCATCGAAGTCTACCGCAACCACGACTTACTCGCAACGAGTCATTGGTATCCCGCCGCATGCAACAGTCCAACTCAAACCTCAACCTATATTACAAGAACAAGAACACCCTGTGTTTAACTTTTCATCGGATTGTGAGGGCGGCACTATGATGGTTGGCGACAATTACACATATGCCGAAGAAACATCACCGCTTCAGATGTCATTGATCTTGGCCTATTCGGAAACCGAGAATTGTGAACGCACGAAAAGCGCCCCGATAAATCTCTACATCAGGCAACTGTTAGGTTATCACGAAAGGGGTCTGAGTATAAATATCAATGAGCGGGTTAATAACGACAACGTTGTTATTTTGCCAAGTAAGGTAACAGACAAGAATGGCGCATCCTCGCCTAAACAATAGATAGATAGGGAGTCTGCGTTTTGCCCCTCCCCCATCTCGCTCCGACACAGCCGCGGCCTTATACCACTGCATGCATCACCAGGTGCAGAGCATGTGACATAAGGCCGCGGCTGTGTCGGGGCGTGGGCGCTTCGGGGGATAGGGCGGCGGGACGCACGGGCCCCGCGCACCTCAGCCCTGCCACTTCATGTAGTCGGGCAGCGGGGGCTTGACGGCCTCGTCGTAGAGGGGGCCGAGCAGTTGTTTGAGCAGCGGCATGAGCACCTTGTGGATGACCTTGTCGTTGAGCTGGTGGCCGCCCTCGAAGCGCGAGGCGTGAGTGTAGTATTTTGTGAAGGTGTTGTAGGCATTCAGCGGGTTGACCGACGTGTCCTGCGTGCCGAACAGCCCGTAGCAGAGGTCGCGGTCGGCCTGAGTGACGCCGCTGAACTGGGCGCGCTCCATCTGGTTGAAGTGCTGCAGCGTTTCCTTGGTTACCTTGAACTCCTTCGCATGGTCCTTGCGTCCGTTCAGCCATTGATGCACTCCCGTGTGCAGCACCTTGCTCATGGTGCTCATGCGGAAGGCGGGATTGACGCACACCCTGAGGTGGCCATGCATTTGCTGTGCATACATGCCTCCCATGCTTGTGCCCACAATGACGTCGGGCTGCTCAGCCTCCACCAGTTGGCGCAGCATGGGCAACGCCTCGAGCGGGTCGACGGGAATGTCGGGCGCAATGACCTGCGCCGACGGTAGCATTTTACGCAGCAACTCCACCGTGCCGCTGGCACCCGAGGAGGCAAAGCCGTGGAAATAGATTAGTTTCATAGCACAAGAGGGGCTTGGGGTGAACGAATCGCCGCGTGCCTACCGGATGAGCGCCCGGCACGCAGCCATGCTCTATTGTTTATCGTCAGAACGCCATGCTGTGGGTGACGCCGCGGCGCTGCATGTCGGTAAGGGCGGGGCGCAGGCGGCGCAGAAAGTCGGGGTAGCGGCGGGCGGCCTGCGGGCTCCATCCCACCTCGGCCAGGGCTATGCCGCGGGGGAATGCCTGATAGTAGATGCGCTCGGGGGTGTTGATGCATTCGCTCCACAGCGTGCCCGCCACGCCGAAGAGGTTGTGGCGCTCAAAGTCCTCGCCCATGCCCCAGGCGAGGTCGAGGTCGTAGGTTTGCTTGAGGGGGATGAGCGGCATGCCCCAGTTTACCTCAGGCATATCGCCCTGCGCCATGGGGTAGTCAAAGTAGCAGTGCTCGCCGGGGCAAAACATGATGCGGGCCTGGTTGCGCACAGCAGCCTCGGCAGCGGCGCGGGTGAGGCCGTGGCGCCACGAAAAGGTGACGCAGCCCGGCTGTATGCGCTTGAAGTCCGTTTCATACCAGAACATGGGCGTTTTGCCGTGCTTGGTGCGTAGGGTGTCGATGACGCGGTCGAAGAGGTACTGCTGCAGGCGCCAGTTCTCGCTGCGGTCGTCGGTGGTGATGCCCAATTGGTGCTTCAGGGCGCGGCAGCGGTCGCAGTGCGTCCAGCAGTCGAGGGCGGGGTTGCCTGCTTCGTCGCCGCCCAGATGCACATAGGGCGAGGGGAATATGTCGGCCAGTTCGCTGAACACGCGGCCGAGGAAGGTGTAGGTAAACTCGTTGCCGGGGCAGAGCAATTCGTTGCTTACGCCGCAGGTGGTGCGTATGGGCACTTGCTTGGCGCCGCAAGTGAGTTGTGGCAGCACGTGTATGGCGGCCACCTCGTGTCCCGGCATTTCAATTTCGGGCACTACCTGCACGTGGTAGGAGGCGGCGTAGGCCACGAGGTCACGCATTTGTTCTTGGGTGTAAAAGCCCGCAATGGGCACCAGCATATCGTCCATGCCCACCCGTGCCGAGGCTTTCGCCGTAAGTTCGGGGTAAGCCTTGATTTCGATGCGCCAGGCCTGGTCGTCCACCAGGTGCAAGTGCAGGGCGTTGTATTTGTAGCGCGCCATTTCGGCCACGAAGCGCTTGAGTTCGTCGAAGGGGATGAAGGTGCGTGCCGGGTCGAGCATCAGTTCTCGCACATGGGTTCGGGGCTGGTCGTCGATAGTGAGGAGCGGCACGGCGTCGCAGCAGGCTGCCGAGGCGTCGGCGCGCAGCAGTTGGTCGAGCGTTTGCAGACCGTAGAATACACCGGCCGCCGTGGCTCCCGTTATGCTGACCCCCTTGCTGTGCACCTGCAGCGTGTAAGCCTCGGCATCGGGCAGGGTGGAGTCGGTGCGGAGCGTGAGCGTGGCACGGCCATGCAGTGAGCAACCCTTGAGGCGGGCGTCGATGAGGCTGCGGGCCTGCCGGCTCTCGTTGGCCAGTGCGGCGGGAGCGTCAATCAGCCACTTGGCTTTCACACGCAGCGTTTTGGAGCCCCCGTCGAGCGTCATGCTGGCGGGCAGCGGCACGAGGCAGGCCGAAGGGTCGCACACGGTGTAGGGCGCAGAGGCTTCGGCGTAGAAGCGGCTCCAGCCCTCGGCCTTGCGGTAAGCCTCCTCGGCCCCAGCGGGCACAAGCAGCCGGCATTTTGCCTGGTCGATGCCCTCAAACGTTGTGGTCTGGGCGGCAGGCGGTGTGGGGCTCGTCAGCCGCACCTCCTTGAGTGCAGTGCAGCCAGCAAAGGCAAAGGCGCCGAGCTGAGGCGTGCCCTCTACGACGAGCGTCTGCAGGGCGTTGCAGCGGTTGAAAGCGCCGTCGCCCACGCTCTGCAACGTGGCAGGCAGGGTGATGGTTTGCAGGGCGTCGCAGGCAAAGAAGGCTTGCGAGCCGATGCGCTCCACATCCTGCGGCAGCAGCACCCTGAGCAGGCGGTGGCGTGAGTGAAAGGCATTGGCCGGTAGGGCGGCGCAGTGGGCGCGGCTCAGGTCGGCGCATTCCAGTTGCCAGCACAAGTCGCGCATTTGCCTGAAATCGCTGTTACCCGTGGTGGTGAGCGTGCCTGTCAGCACCAGGTGCTTGGCGGCCGCCTTTTGCTGCGGGTTAAGTTCGGCCACGTGCTCCACCGTTTGTGCATGCAGCGGCAGCAGGAGCAGGCTGAGAAGGGGAAGGAGGAAGATGCGGGTCATGGTTCTATGAATTTAAGGAGTAGATGTAACACCGACAGTCAGCCCTTTGTCTACATTTCCTGCGTGGTGAGCAGGCGGCTGCCGTCAGGCTGTTCGGTGATGTGCACCACCACCGCATCGCCGGGCAGGAGGTCCTCCATGCGTTCGGGCCATTCTATCAAGCATAGGGCGCCAGAGTAGAAATAGTCCTCGTAGCCCATGTCGTAGACCTCCTCTTCCTTTTCAATGCGGTAGAAGTCGAAATGGTAGATGAGTTCGCCCGTCGTGGCGGAGCGGTATTCGTTCACCAGGCTGAAGGTGGGCGAGGTCACCTCGTCGTCCACGCCGAGCACTTCGCAAAGGGCCTTGATGAAAGTGGTTTTGCCAGCCCCCATGTGGCCGTAGAAGGCAAACACGGTGCTGTGGCCCATGGCTCGGGCAAAGCTGCGCGCAGCCTCGGGCAGTGCGGCAGTGTTGGGGATGCGTATTTCCATAAACAAGGGTTGGTGGGTCGTGTTTTAACAAAGAAAATGTATATCTATGGGGCAAAATTAAGAAAAAGCACAGAAAAGGCTTACCTTTGCACGTATGGAAAAAAGTGAAAACATATATCCTGTGTTCGACCGCATGCTGACGCGTGCCGACAAGGAATCCCTGCTCAAGCAGCGGGGCATGATGCTGTGGTTCACGGGGCTCAGTGGCTCGGGCAAGAGCACGGTGGCCATAGCTCTCGAACGTGAGTTGCAGCGCCGCGGCCTGCTGTGCCGCCTGCTCGATGGCGACAACATACGCACGGGCATCAACGCCAACCTCGGTTTCACGGCCGACGACCGGCGCGAGAACATACGCCGCATAGCCGAGGTGGCCAAACTCTTTGTCGACACCGGCATCATCACGCTGGCCGCCTTCATCAGTCCCACCGAGGAACTGCGCACCCTGGCTCGCGACATCATCGGTGCCGACGACTTCAAGGAAATCTACATCAGCACACCGCTCGAGGAGTGCGAGCGCCGCGACGTGAAGGGCCTCTATGCCCGAGCCCGCCGGGGCGAGGTGAAGCACTTCACGGGCATCTCCGCCCCCTTCGAAGCCCCACAGCACCCCGCCCTGAGTCTCGACACCTCGCGCCTCACGCTTGAGCAGAGCGTGGCCAAACTGGTGGAACTCGTCACCGGCAGTATGCCATAAGTTGAAACCATCGACCCACAAGAGAGGCTGTGTCGTACACCCAGTAGCGACGCAGCCTCTCTTGTTGTTTTCCCCTATATATAATAAGGAGTGGGCGGAGCGCAGGAACGGGGCGCCCGCCCATCGTCATGACGCTCAGAAGCGGTAGTTTATGCCAAAGCGCAGATCGTTGCCCGACACGTGGAAGCCGAAGCCGTCCTCGCCATACGAGCAGTAGTCGTCGTCAGCATCGCGGAAGCCGAGGAAGCCCACCGAGGCCACAAAGTCGATGTGCTTGGCCATGCTGATGCGCACGCCGGGAGCCACGCCAATGCGCCAGCCCACCTGGCTGTCGTCGGCGTCCTTCACTTTGTAGGTGTTCAGGCCAAAGCCCATGTCGAGGTGCAGGCTCACTGGCCCGAACTTTACGTACGACCAGCGGGCATAGGGGTCAATGGCAATGCCGTTTACCTTCACACCTTTGTTGTAGAGGTGCGTAAAGCCTACGCTCGTACCGAGGTCCCATTTGTCGGAGAGTTTGTAGCCCACTTCGGGAGCTACCGTGAGGGTGGTGTGGTTGTCATCATAGTTGCGCCAAAAGCCCATGCTGCCACCTACGTACACCTGAGCCTGTGCCGTGAAGGCCATCAAGCCCAGCAAGAGGGTAAAGAGTGTTTTTTTCATGTGGAGGATTGTTTGTGGTTTTAGGTGAAAATGAAAGGGCGCAGAGCCCGTTCCTGCCGCTCCACGCTGTGGCAAAGGTAGGGTGCTGTGTGGTGAAATGCCACTTTTCAGGCATAGAAATACAAAATACGCGTAAATGTTGCAGTTTGTTCACATTTACGCATATTCTTTGTGATGCCCATGTGGCAAGAGTCCGCCACCCTGCCTACTGCCCCGTGATGGTTTGCAGCAGGTTCTGCATGCGCTTGGTCAGTAGCTCATGCTCGGCGGCCACGTTGTGGTCTTCGTGCACGTCGGTGCTCAGGTCGTAGAGTTGCGGCACAGGCGCATTGCCCGTTTCAATCTTCGGCCCCCACGTAATCATGGGTCCACCCTTGCTTGGTGCAATGTATTTGTAGCGCTGCGTGCGTAGCGTAACGAGTCGGTTGGCCGCCATGCTCACGGCCCAAGGGCGCGGCTTGCGGTCGCGTCCCAGCCAGGTGCTCAGGTGCTGCTGGCTGTCGGGGGCTGCGCCGTGGGGCACGCTCACGCCCACTAACTGCGCCAACGTGGCGGGCACGTCGATGAGCGAGCACAGAGCATCCGTCACGCCGCCCTGCCCAATGCCCCCCGGCCAGTAGGCTATGAAGGGCACGGCGCTGCCACCCTCAAAGGCACTGTATTTCGCGCCGCGCCACGGCCCCCACGGGCGGTGCGTGCCGCACAGTTCCTCGGCCCGGTCGGCATACCCGTCGTCCAGCACGGGCCCGTTGTCGCTCGTAATGAGAATCAGCGTCTGCTCGTCCAGCCCCAGGCGTCGCAGGGTGCGGCATAGCTGGTCCACCGTCCAGTCAAACTGCAGGATGGCCTCGCCGCGCAGCCCCATTTCGCTCAAGCCGCGAAAACGCTCGTGCGGCATGCGGGGCACGTGCACATCGTTCGTGCAGAGGTACATGAAGAAAGGCTCGCTGCTGTGCCTCTCTATGAAACCGCAGGCGTGCGCCACGATGCTGTCGGCAATGTCCTCGTCGCGCCACAAGGCCCGTCCGCCGCCTTTCATGTAGCCTATGCGCGAAATGCCGTTCACAATGCTCTGGTCGTGTCCGTGGCTCGGCCTCAGTTTGGTCAGCAGTTCTGGGTTATCGCGCCCCGTGGGTTCACCCTCAAAGTTCTGTTGATAACTCACACTGATGGGTGCATCGGGGTCGTGCTGGCTCACCCGTCCCTGTTCAATGTAGACGCAGGGCACGCGGTCGGCCGTAGCAGCCATGATGTAGTGGTAGTCGAAGCCCAAGTCGCGCGGCGTGACGTCGAGCGTGTCGTTCCAGTCCTGCCGCCCCGTTTCGCTGCCCAGCCCCAAGTGCCATTTCCCTATGGCCGCAGTGGCATAACCAGCGGCGCGCATGAGGTCGGCCACGGTGGTCTGCTCGGGTCGTATGATGGTTCCCGCGTTGCCCGCTGCCACATTCGTGCCGCTTCGCCTGAAGGGGTACTCGCCCGTCAGCATGCCGTAGCGCGAGGGCGTCGAAGTCGAGGCACAAGCATGCATGTTGGTAAAGCGCAAGCCGTGGGCGGCCAAACTGTCGGTCACGGGGGTGTGCACCAACTGCGTGCCGTAGCACGAAAGGTCGCCGTAGCCCAAATCGTCGGCCACCAGCATAATGATGTTAGGCTTCTGCGCCTGTGCCGAGGCCATGGCAGGCGCAAGAGCCAGCAGCGGGAGGAGTGTTTTCATATAATATAATAGGTGTGGAAAGACGGGAACGCGCCGCGATGGGCCACCCCGCCAGGGTTCATGCCTCAAAAATACGAAAAGCATGACAGATGCGGAGCGCAGATGGCATTTTTTAGGCACAACCGTCAGCCCTGCACACCAATATTTCAGTTTGTTAAGGTTTGTCCTTATCCTTTGATGTTTTATTCATAACTTTGCAAAAGTTCGGCTGCGGCTCGGCAGCATGGCATGAAATGGCTTCGCGCTTTCTGCCCATTCCGCCCCATCCCAGTGGCCCTGACCTGAAATCTTTTTATTCATTCTTAATACATTCTGATATGGATTGGTTACAATCACTGTTCGTGAACACGGGATCGGTAGCCCATATCGTGGTGCTCTATTGCCTTGTCATTTCCATAGGCGTCATGCTCGGAAAAATCAAGTTCGGTAGCATCTCGTTGGGCGTAACGTTCGTGCTGTTCGCAGGCATCGTCATGGGACACCTCTACAACGTGGCAGGGGTGGGCGATGCGGACGGCGGCTATGCCTGTCCGGCCAAAGTGCTCACCTTCATTCAAGACTTTGGCCTTATCCTCTTCGTTTACTGCATCGGTTTGCAGGTCGGCCCCGGCTTCTTCCAGTCGTTCAAGAAAGACGGTGTGCAAATGAACCTCGTGACCATTGGCATTGTGCTGCTCAACGTAGCCACCATGCTCGTGCTCTACTACCTGGTGTTCGACACCAACGACCGCACGAGCCTCCCCATGGCCGTCGGCGTGCTCTACGGTGCCGTCACCAACACCCCCGGTCTGGGTGCCGCGCAGGAGGCCATCAACACACTCGGCCTCGACATGCAGGGCCAGAACATTGCCTCGGGTTACGCATGCGCCTATCCCCTTGGTGTGGTAGGCATCATCGGCGCCACCATCGCCATCCGCTACATCTGCCGCATCAAACTTGAAAAAGAAGAAGAGCAGATTCGCAAAAACCAAGAGGACAACCCCCACGCCAAGCCTCACCACATGTCGCTGCGCGTGGACAACCATGCCATCGAGGGAAAAACGGTGGAACAGCTCAACCAGTTCCTCGGCCGCACCTTCGTCATCACACACTACCGTCACAACGGCGAAATCTTCACCCCCAACAAGGACACCGTCATCTCCGTAGGCGACGAAATGAACTGCGTCTGCGCCGAGGACGATGCCGAGGCCATGACCGCCTTCGTGGGTTCGCACATCGATGTGGACTGGAAGGCTGAGCAGTCACCCATCATCTCGAAGCGCATACTCGTGACGCAGCCCAATGTCAACGGTAAAACCTTCGGCCAGATGCACTTCAGCTCCATGTACGGCGTCAATGTAACCCGTATCACCCGCACGGGCATGGACCTCTTTGCCGACCGCTCCCTGCGCATCCAGATTGGCGACCGCCTCATGGTGGTGGGCCCTGAGGACTGCGTAACGCGTGTAGAGCGCCTGCTGGGCAACTCCATCAAGCGACTCGACCACCCCAACGTAGGCTCCATATTCTTGGGCATCCTCGTCGGCATCATCTTCGGTAGCATCCCCTTCCAGTTCCCCGGCATGGCCACGCCCCTCAAGCTCGGTCTGGCCGGCGGTCCGCTCATCATCGCCATCCTGGCCGGTTGCTATGGCTACAAGTTCCACATTGTCACCTACACCACCACCTCGGCCAACCTGCTGCTGCGTGAGATAGGTCTCATCCTCTTCCTCGCCTCAGTGGGCATCAAGGCCGGTTCCAACTTCTGGAACACCGTGGTCAACGGCGACGGCCTCACCTACGTGTGGGTTGGTTTCCTCATCACCATCATCCCCATCCTCATCATGGGTGTGATAGCCCGCGTGCGCTTCAAGTTCAACTATTTCACCCTCATGGGCGTAATAGCCGGCTCCACCACCGACCCCCCCGCACTGGGCTACGCCAACCAGACGGCCAACAACGATGCCGCCTCAGTGGGCTACTCCACGGTTTACCCCTTGGCCATGTTCCTCCGCATCCTTGTGGCACAGGCCATCATCCTCTTCCTTTGTGCTTAAAGGCCATAGCGCCTGTGCACCATCACCCCATCGTCAAGGGCCGCATTGCTCCGATCAGTGCGGCCCTTGCTGCGCAGTGGCGCACAGGCGCCCGCTCCGCCCCCCTGCCTGCCGCTCCACCGCCTACCGCCCCCACCCCCGTAGACACGGATGGAAGACTGGCAGAACGGGGTGCCGTGGGATAAACTTCCCCAGCCGTGGAAGAAACTTCCCCCGCCGTGGAAGCTTTCTTCCACGGCATCTGTTTCTGGCGGGGCGGCTGAGAGCTAAAACGGGATGCTACGTAAAAAATATCACGTCGTACGTAAAAAAACTCACGTCGTACGTAAAAAATTTTACGTAGCATCTATTTTCCACCACCCGCCACCCCCTTTCACTGCGCTGCCTGCTGCCTGCGGCAGGGAGCAGCCCCGCGCGACCATGTAGGCGTCCCGCCCCAGGCAGATGCAGCGGGAAGGGGGGCCTATGGCATGTATGGGGTGGGTTAAACTGGATGCTGCCAGCCTGCATCGTTTCTTTTTCAGAAGCCTCAGGGGCTATGCAGGATGGGAACGAGGGCGTCGAAACGTGTTGATTTATCCATCGGTTTCTTCTTCGTTGACAAACATAAGACGATGGGGTTGCGTAAAGGTTGAAGGGTTGGGGTGAAATTGGTTATCGCTGCTTTGATAATTGGTGTGATGCGGTGTGCTTTTCGTAGAGAGGCACCGCTGCTTGTGCGGTGCCGGAAAAAGTAGGGGCGTCGAAGCAACCATTGAGGATTGCTTCGACGCCCGAGGGTGCGCCTGATAGGACTCGAACCTACACGTCTCGCGACACCAGATCCTAAGTCTGGCGCGTCTACCAATTTCGCCACAAGCGCAGATGTGGGTGCAAAGGTAATATAAAAAATAGAATGTTGAGGGAAGAGAGGCAAGTTTGTGGCGAGGCCGCGGGCAGGGGTGGTGCCTGGCGCGGTGAGGGAGTGCCACTGGCATGGGCTACGAAGGTATGGGCTCTGAGGTGTGACGGGGAGGCTGGAAGGCTGACGGGCGGAGAGGGCGGATGGCAACATGAAGAAACGACGCTGCCCTTTGTGCCGTGGGTGGGGCACAGAGGGCAGCGGGATGTGGGTGCCGGTGCAGCGATGGCGGGTGGGAATGCAGCGGCGGCAGACTGATGTGGGTGGGATGGATGCCTGCACGGGCTGCACCGCAATGGCTGTGCGCGGTCTGCCTGCATGAGGGGCTCACTGATGCGCCGGGCGGGCACAGCGGTGAAACTCAGGATGTGGGCAGCGGGCCGCTTGGGCAATTAGTGGCGGTAGCCGCACTTGGGGCAAACGCCCTTTTCGTTCAAGGCGATGCCGCAGAGAGGACAGCGGTCAATGGTTTTGCTAACGGGGAACTCGGCCGTGGCGGCGTTCACACCGCTGGTGAAGGTGAGTTTCGCAATGTTGAGCTTGTCCTTGAGCAGGTCGTACACGATTTTTATCATACCCTCTACGGTCATAGTTTCTTTTGTTACAACCAGACGGCAGTCGGGGTAGGCCGTGGCGAGTTCGGTCTTGAAGGCCGGGCCCTTCATTTTGTTGTTGGGGTGTCCGTTGCGTATGCCCTGCTTGTCGTAAACGTCGAGAATGGCGGGGAGCAGTGGATCGTCTTCACGCAGGATGAGGGCGTGGTCGAAGTTTTTCAGCACTTCCCATGCTGTTTTCTGGATTTCGTTGCAGGGGAATACCATGTTTACGCCGGGCTCAATGGTGTCCTCTACTTCGATGGTGAGCACGCCAGTGTGGCCGTGAAGGTACTGGGCTTCGCCTTTGAAACCGTAAAAGCGGTGAGCGTACTGCAGGTCGAGGGTTGTGATGCTTCTCATAATTGTAAATTTTTTTGAGTGAGTAGATTTACACAGCGGCAGCCAGGCGAACACGTCGGGGCGGGGCGGACGCTGTGCTTGTTATTTCCTGGTGCAAATATCCGATATTCCATGATTTCCTGCAACAGATATTATTTATTCTACGATAGAAAAATTCTATGCAAGCCTATTTTTCCCTTTTTCCTTATAGTTGTACATTTGCCCTGTAACCTTTACGAATGCTTATGACTTTACAGCAATTAGAGTATATTGTGTCCTTGGAACGGCTGCGTCACTTTGGCAAGGCGGCCGATGCGTGCAGGGTGTCGCAGCCCACGCTCAGCGCCATGGTGCAGAAGTTGGAGGCCGAGCTCGGCGTGACGCTGTTTGAACGCTCGGCACGCAGCGTGACGCCCACGCCGCTGGGAATGAAGGTGGTGCGGCAGGCACAGCAGGTGCTCTATGCCGCCGAGGGGGTGCGCGAGTTGGTGAGCGAGGAGCAAGCGTCGCTGGGAGGCACGTTTACCCTCGGCATTCTGCCCACCATTGCTCCCTATCTGCTGCCTCGCTTCTTTCCCCGTTTGTGCAAGGAATTTCCCGATCTCGACCTACGTGTGGTGGAGATGAAAACGGCTGACTTGCGGGCTGCGCTGGAGAGCCACGAACTGGACGCTGCCGTGCTGGTGTACCTGGGCGACGTGGCGCCGTGCACGGCCGACAGTCTCTACTTTGAGCAGTTTGTGGCTTATGTGGCGCGGCATGACCAGCTCTTTAGGCACGACCGCATCAAAACGTCGGACCTGGCCGACGAGCCGCTGTGGCTGCTGGGCGAGGGGCACTGCTTTCGCGACCAGCTGGTGCGCTTTTGCCACCTCAAGGCGGCGCGCAAGAGCCAGAACGTGTATCGCCTGGGGAGCATCGAAACCTTTATGCGCATGGTGGAGAGCGGCCAGGGTGTGACCTTCCTGCCCGAACTGGCGCTCTATCAGCTCACGGCGGAGCAGAAGGCGCTGGTGCGGCCTTTTGCCATACCTATCCCGACGCGTGAAATTGTGCTGCTCACGCCGCCCCACTTTGTGCGCCACGCCGTGCGCCGCCTCTTGGTGCAGGCCATCAGGGAGAGTGTGCCCGAACGGATGCACCACCTGAACAACACGCAGCAACGCGTGTGACGGCTTAGGCCACACCGCCACGCCAAAGCACCCCGTGCTGCCAGCCCCCTGTTGCGGGGCGAGCGGCACGGGGTGCTTGGTGCGGGGCGTGGGGGCATTCAGTGTGCCCAACCTGCAGCGTGGGCTATCTTCACGGGGATTTCGGTGTTGTCAATCTGCCCATGGAACTGCTCGGCGCCTGCTCCGATGGCAAAGGCGGGTACGTAGCCGTTGGAGTGGCCACCGCTTTGCCAGCCTATGAGGGCCTGCTCGGCCATGATGGCACGGGCCTCGTCGGCCAGGACGGTGAGCGAGGCGTAGAGCGACTTTTTGTCCTCGGCGTTGCCTTCCTTCATCTTGTTGAAGGCGCGTTCAAGCCTTTGCCACTGCTTGTCGCTGAGGGTCACGCCTTGGCCAAAGCCCCAGTTGGTGGCGAGGTCGCGCTTCACGGCCTCCCAGTTGGGCTTGCTGCCGGTGGTGTCCATAAGCGTTTGCAGGTGGGTGGCGTAGGCTTCGGCACTCATGCGCTGGTGGCGCAGATGGTCGGTGTGCAACTCGTAGGGGCCACGACCCAGCACAATGCCGCCCGTTTCGTGGTCGGCCGTTACGACGATGAGCGTTTCGTCGGGATGCTGCTCGTAAAATTCGTAGGCCACGCGTACGGCCTCATCCATGTCAATGACCTCGTGAATGACGGTGGCGACGTCGTTGCTATGGCAGGCCCAGTCGATTTTTCCACCCTCAACCATGAGGAAAAAGCCGTTTTTCTGCTTGGCTGTGAGGAAGTGTATGCCGGCGCGGGTGATGTTGGCCAAGGACATGTCGGCTGACTGGCGGTCGATGGCGTAGGGCAGTGCGTTGCGCTGGCGCTGGCTGGCCTCCTCGGTTTGCAGCAGGACCATTTTGCCGGCACGGCGTGCCTTGCGCTGGTAGTCGTTGTAGCCACGTGCCACGGCGTAACCCGCCTCGGCGCACTGCTTGTAGAGCGAGGGAGCCTGGGCATTGTGCGGATCCTGCGGCTGCAGAAAGTCGGAGCCGGCGTAGAAGTCGAAGCCAGCCCGCACGAGGTCCTGGCCAATGTTATAGTAGGAGCCGCGACCTGCCTGGTGGGCATAGAAGGCGGCGGGCGTGGCGTGGTCGACACTCACGCTGGTGGCCACCCCTACGGCGGCTCCAGCCTGACGTGCCCATTCGGCCACACTGTTCACGTGGGTCTGCTGGTCGGCCAGCATGCCCAGCGCGCCGTTCTTCGTTTTGCGTCCCGTGGCCAGTGCTGTGCCGGCAGCCGCCGAGTCGGTCACGCCGTTGGTGGCACTGTAGGTGGTGACGAGGGCTGCATACGGAAACTGCGTGAAGCAGATGGGCTGCACGCCGATGCGGCCTTGCAGCGCGGCTAAATAGGTTTGCGTGGCGTTCACCTGATTTACGCCCATACCGTCGCCAATGAAGTAGAATACGTATTTGGCCTGCGTGGCTTGCGCCCAGGCTCCTGCTACCGCCATGAAGAGCGCAAGGCACAGCCACATGCGGCGCAGAGTGGAAAGGGTTGTTTTCATATGTTTGAATGGGAGAATATGACAAAGCGAATGAAGAGCACTCACCCCTAGGGACAAGGGTGCTACTGTGAGCCGGAGACGCCGGCCAAAAGTGTTCCTACGACCAGCCCTGCCGGCGCTGGTGAGGCGCGGCAGGGCTTCCGTGTGTGAGGGAAAATGCGTTTTACTTGCCCCATTCGGCGGGGTTGGCACGCCAGTCGTGTAGCAGCGCCACGTGTTCTTGCTTGATGTAGCCCGTTTGGAGTGCTACGCCCACCACAGCTTCGTAGTTGGTGAGGGTGGTGAGTTCCACGCCAGCATCGGCAAAAGCCTGCTCGGCTACGGGGAAGCCGTAGGTGTAGCTGGCCACCATGCCCACCACTTCGCAACCGTGTGCTCTGAGGGCTTCAACGGCCTTCAGACTGCTGCCGCCCGTGGAGATGAGGTCTTCCACTACCACCACCTTCATGCCGGGTTGCAGGTCGCCCTCGATGAGGTTCGTCATGCCGTGGTCCTTGGGTTTTGAACGCACGTAGGCAAAGGGCAGGGCCAGCGCATCGGCCACGAGGGCACCCTGCGCAATGGCTCCGGTGGCTACGCCGGCTACGGCTTCGGCTTCGGGATATTTCTCGGCCACGATACGGCTCAGTTCCAGCTTGACGAACGAGCGCAGGGCGGGATAAGCCAACGTTTTGCGGTTATCGCAGTAGAAAGGCGACTTCCAGCCGCTTGCCCAGGTGAAGGGGGCTTCGGGCTGCAACTTGATGGCTTTGACGTGTAAGAGTTTCTCGGCAAAGATTGAGGCTAATTGTTCCATATATTCGGGTTGATGTAAATTGTTTGCTTTGAAAAGTGCTGGCGGGGTGGGCATCGGCGGGCAGCCCGCTGGCTTGGCTACTTGCAAAGTTAAGCATTCACCGCCAAACGGTGCGTGCTGCCTTGCACAAAGTGGGGGGCGGCGTGACGGGGATGCCGTGGCGGAGCGGGGGGCGGACGGCTGAAAAGCGGGGCGTCACTGCTCCACCGCTACGGCGGGTTCGCTCTCGTTGCCGTAGGCGTCGACGGTCGTCACCACATACTGCGCATGCTTCAAGGCCGGCAGGTAGACGAGGGAGGTGAAGGTGGTGGCGGTGAGGCGGCGAGCCAGCAGACGGTCGCCGTAGGACGACGAGAGGCGGTAGACGTTGTAGGTGACGGGCGTGTCGTGCTGCACGGCCTGCCACTGCAGCGTGAGGCGCTGGCCCTGCCACGACTGCTGCGGCTGCGGCGCGGCGGGCGGCGTGGAGCGAAGCCACGTCATGGGCGGCACGAGGGCGGCACGGCTGTAAAAGTCGGCGGCGAGCCAGTCGTAGAGCCCCTTCACATTGTCGAGCAGGAAGCGGGCCCGGAAATAGGCCTGGCCGCCCAGTCCCAGCGAGCGGGCCACCTGCACCTGCCGCTGGAGGGTGAGGAGCGGCCAATCCTTTTCATGGCGACTGAGAAAGTAGATGCCCAAGCCTGGCACAACGGGTCGGCCCGCATCGTGCTCTCGCCAGTCGGCGGCAAAGGGATAGTAGTGCACGCCGTCGAAGTACATCATCGGGAAGAGCATGTCCATCCATCCCTCGCTGAGCCATCGCTGCGCGTCCTGCGACACCGCATCGCGGGCATTCCAGCCAAACGAGGAGTAGCGCGAGAGGTCGGAGTATTTGCCCACGGGCGAGCAACTCATTTTCACCCAAGGCCGCACGGCTTTCACGGCATCGTGCACGGCCTTGACGCAGCGGTCTACGTTGGCAGTGCGCCAGGCCTTTTTGTGACGGCCGTGGCCATAGAGGCGGTAGGTGCGGTCGTCGTTGAAGGGTATGCCTGGCTCGGGGTAACGAATGTAGTCGAGGTGAATGCCGTCCACGTCGTAGGCGCTGACTATTTCGCGACAGATGTCCGCCAGATAGTCCGCGGTGCCGGGCACACCGGGGTCCATCATCCAGGCATCGCCGCACTTCTGGCAGAGTTCGGGATGCACGCGTGGCAATGCCGCCGCGCCCAGTTGCTGCGCCGTAGCCACCTTGCAAATGGGAAATGCCACCACCCAGGCATGACATTCCATGCCGCGGCGGTGACATTCGTCGACGGCGAGACGCAGCGGGTCGTAGTCAGGCCGGCGTCCCGCGGTGCCCGTGAAGGCAGCGTCCCAGGGCTCGATGGCCGAGGGATAGGCTGTGGTAGAGCGCACCCTGGCCTGAAAGAGCACGGTGTTGATGCCCAAGCGCTGCAGGCGGTCGAGCATGTCGCAGAGTTCGCGGCGCTGCTGCGCCATGCCCGCGGCAGTGGTTGCCTTGTGGCGCGGCCAGTCGAGGCCCCAGAGCGTCGTAATCCACACGGCGCGAACCTCGTGTACTACTTGCGGCGTAGCGGTTGAGTGGGCTTGCTGCGCCAGCGCCGCGAGGGGCCACCAGCATAGCAGCCAAAGCCAAATGCGTAAGGCCATATATGTTATATAATAAAGGTATGTGCGAGCAGTAGCCCCGCGGTGTCAGCGTGTGAGGTTGTAGAGAGCCTGCACCACGCCCTGCGGCGTACCCAGCTGCACGGCTTTGTCGAGGTCGCGGCGGGCAGCCGTTTTTTCGCCCAGCGCCACCAAGCAGCGTGCGCGCTCCACCAGCCATTCAGCCTCACGGGGTTGCATACTGACGAGCCTGTCGTAGTCGGCCCGTGCCAGGGCGTAACGCTTCATGCCATAGAGCACGGAGGCCCGTGTGGCCAGCGCATCGGCGCTTTGCGGATAGGCCGCCACGATGAGGTTGAGCTTGTTGATGGCCTCGGTGGGTTGCCCCATGTGCTGCAGCGTGAGCGCCTCGAGCAGCAGGGCACTCTCGTTCTGCGGGTCGGCATGCAGCAGCGTGAGCAGGTCGGCGCGGCAGTCGGCGTAGCGGCGCAGGGCATACTTGGCCGCGGCGCGAATGAAGAGGGTGCGGCGTGCAGCAGCGTCGGCTGGCATACGGGCTTCGGGCCTCAGCGCGTCGCAGTCGGCCACGGCCTCAGCGTGGCGGCCGGCCGCCAGCAGGCACTCAGCTCGTGTGAGCCGGGCATCGCCAAAGTCGGGATGCTCCTTTAGCACCTTGTCAAGGGCATCGAGTGCCGTGGGCAGTTGGCCGCGTGCCACGTCGATAAGCGCCAGGTTATAGTGCAGAATGTAGTTGCCTGGTGCCTCGGGGCGCAATTTCAGTGCTTGGCGGAACAGGCTCTCGGCCAGCGTGAGCGAGTCGGCGTGCAGGGCGTTGAAGGCGCGTCGCAGGTGGTCGGTGTACTGCATGGAGTCTGCCCGTTCGCGTTCGTTCAGGCGCAGTTCCTCCTTGTAGTCGTCCATGTTCTTGGCGCGCACGGTGCCGCCCCGTTTCAGTTCCACAATGGTCTGCGCCTGCAAGCCTGTGCAGGCCATGGCCAGCAGCAGGAGCAGCAGGCTCAGGGTGCGGTGTGCAGTGTTCATGCTTGGGGGTGAGGTGGGTTGGATTGCATCCGACCTTTTCTCGCCATGGCATCGCTCAAATCCTCTCGGCTTTGGCGTTGCTCATTGGGCTTAACGAAAAGGTTGGATTTCATCCGACCTTTTCTCGCCATGGCATCGCTCAAATCCTATCAGCTTTGGCGTTGCTCATTTGGCTTGACGAAAAGGTTGGATTTCATCCGACCTTTTCTCGCCATGGCATCGCTCAAATCCTCTCGGCTTTGGCGCTGCTCATTTGGCTTG